>JARFRT010000003.1 GCA_029287105.1 Akkermansiaceae bacterium
ATCCTGTTCGTTCTTCTCCGTGTCGTCTTTGTTTTTTTGTTCGGCGTCTTCTTTTTTCTCTTTGAGTTGTTCGAGCAGGTTGCGGGCCTCGTCGAGTTTGAACGCGGCGTTTTTGTGGGCCGGTTTGATCTCAAGGGCCGCTCGGTCGTGGGTGATGGCGTCCTCAAGCGTGGTGATGGGGGCGGCGAGTTCGGCAACGACGAAGGGTTCCGAGGGGTCGGGCTGTTCGGGCTGTCCGGGCTCGGTTTTTTTAACGGGTTTGAACTGGCTCCACCCGAGTTGGAATAGCGTGTTGCCGATGTTGTAGTGGGCTTCCTGACGGAGCTTTTTGTTTCGGGTGAGCAGGGCGTCGGAGAAGTAGCGGGTGGCCTGCTCCCATTGCTTGAGCCGGTAGGCGGAACTCCCCAAAGAAAACTGAATGGCGCGGCGGTCCTCACCCTTGGACTCGGGCAGAGCTTTGCCGAAAAGCTCGAGCGCTGCCTGATAGTCCTTCTGCTGGTATGCGGCGGCGGCGTGTTCGATGCTACTGGCGGCCTGCAGATCACTATTAAAAGCTAACAGGATGAGTGCGGCGATGGCGGACGCGGCGGGCGAGGGGACTTTGCTGGAAAACAGGTGTGATCTCACCAGCTGTGAGAGTGCGAGCAGGATGACGGCGGGCAGCAGGAACCACTGGAACCGGTCGTTAGGGATATTGACTTTCCTGCCTTCCTGCTGGTCGCTTTTCAGGGACGAGAGTGCCGACCGGATCGCGGAATCCGCCCCCGAGGATGCGGGGACATAGGTGCCGTTGCCCGCGCTGGCCAGTTGGTCGAGCGCGTCCGGGATCATCCGACTGTGCACGGTGTTGCCGCGGACATCACGGTATTTCCCATCATTTTGGCGGGGGTCCGGGATGACGCCGCCGGTGGTGGTGCCGACGCCGATCGTACAGGTGGCTATACCGGAGTCGCGGATGTCACTGGCGGCGAGGCTGGTTTGTTGCGAGTGGTCTTCGCCGTCGCTGATGATGATCATGGCGTTGGATTTCGGGCCGGTTTTGCGCAGGGTTTTGATGGCGAGCTGCACGGCGGCTGCCAGGTTCGATCCTCCGGACGGGATGACTTCGGTATCAAGCTGGCTGACGGTCTCGTGCACGGCTGCGTGGTCGATGGTGAGAGGCGCCATGAGCACGGGCGTGCCGGAGAACGCGATGACGCCGATGCGGTCGTTGGGGAAGGCCTGGACGAGTTCGATCGCCATGGCTTTGGCGGTGGTGATCCGGTCGGGCGAGCCGTCGCGCACGAGCATCGAGCGTGAGGTGTCGATGGCGATGAGGATGTTGCGGGTGCTGATCCGTTCAGTGGTGGAGGTTTCCCCCTGGTAGGGTCTGGCGATGGCAGCGATGAGTAACGCGCAGCCTGCCAACCCGAGTGCCAGCGAGATCCAGCGGCGGAGCTGGGAGCCCTCCCTCACAAGCTGCTTGCGCAACCGCGGTGCCACCAGCCGTTTCCACGCCACCCCACGCCTGCGGTGCGCCATGATGGCACCGAGGAGGATGAGCGGGAGGATCAGCAGGAGCAGAAACCAGCCAGGGTGAGCGAAAGACATACTGTTTTTTAAGTTTTAAGTTTTAAGTTCTAAATACCAAGGGGGAGTTCTTTCTTCGCACGGGTTACGGTGAGCGTGCGGGTATTTGGAGTTTAGAGTTTAAAGTTTAAAGTTTAAGCCACCTGTGGTGGCTAGGGTGCCGGTGGTGGGTTGAGGGATTGGGTGGTGAGGGCGGCGAGGGCGAGGACCAGGCTGGCGGCGGCGAGCCAGGGGAAGAGTTCCTCGGTGGTGACCACATTATGCTGCTTGATTTCGGTTTTTTCAAGCTGATCGATGGAACTGAACGGGTCACGTAAGTGGCTGGGATTGCGGACGCGGAAGTCTTCGCCCCCGGTGAGGCGGGCGAGGTCCTGCTCGGGGGTGGTGTCGACGTCCTGTTGCGGGGGAATCTGCATACCATTGGTGAGCCGGCCTTGCTCGGTGCCAATCGCGATGGCGTAGATTTTCACCCCTAACTTGGCGGCGTGTTTGGCGGCTTCGATCGGGGCGATGCGACCCGAGTTGTTGGAGCCGTCGGTGACGAGGATGACCACCTTGCTTTTGGATTTGCGTTCGTGCAGGCGGGTGGCCGAGGCAGCGATGGCAGAGCCGATGGCGGTGCCCTGCTCCTTGACGAGGCCGGGTTGGAGTTCGCGTAGTTGGTCGATGAGCCAGTCATGCTCCAGGGTGATCGGGCTGGTGACGTAGGGCCGGCCTGAGAAGGCGACGATGCCGATACGGTCGTTCGGGCGTTGTTTGATAAAGGCCTCGGCGGTGGCTTTGGCGGTGGTGATGCGTTGGGCGCGCCGACCATTCAGGCGGAAATCGACGATTTGCATCGAGTAGGAGATATCGATGGCAAGGATGATGTCGACCCCGCTGGCGGTGCGTTCGGAGAGTTCGTTACGGAGTTGGGGGCGGGCCATGGCGACGACGGCGCAGGCGAGTGCGAGGATCATCAGGCCAAAGGAAACGGCGCCTGGGAAACGCTTGGGTTTCTGGCCCAGGCTGATCAGGATGGAGAGCGACGAGTAGGTGATGGCGGTCGGGGTGCCGGCTCTCCCGCGGAGAAAGAAAAACGGCACCAGCAGCAGCAGGCCGAGCAGCCACCACGGCTGGGCAAAGTTGAGTTGTTGCAGTAAGCTGATCATTGGCCGTGGGGGGTGGCTGGGCTGACATCGGTCGGGGCGACATTCAATTCGATGTTGGCGAGGATTTCCCCGGCTTGGTCGATGAGCCGGGTGGGCTGGTCAGTTTCTCCGTGAGGCGAATACTTGAGCTGTGAAAGCTCGCTGAGGTGCTCGACCACGGGCTGGCGGGAGTCGGGATGAAGGCGCGCCAGCGCGTGGGGGCGAAGGGCGAATTCCTCGTTGGTCTCAAACAGCGCGGGGTCATCAAAGGCGGCTTCAAGGTATTGCCGGATGATGAGCGAAATACGCACGGCAACCGTATGCGGCGGCAACTCTGCGGCTTCGGACTTGAGCTTTTCCAAGCGTGCCCTGGCTTTGTCTAACATAGTTTCGCGCTGCCTGGTCGCGGCGCGTTTTCGGAAGATCAGATACAGGGCGGCCAGCACGAGCACGGCACCCACGGCCACAAGAAGCCAAACCCACCAAGGGGTGGATGGCTCGGGGAGGAATTCCCCGGGGTCGGTGATGTCGCGGATGGTGTTCAGAAGTTTTGAAGTCTGGAAGTCTGGAAGTCGGGAGCAGAATTGATTGACGAGTGATGATTGTTGATTTTCGATTTTTGAAGTAGGCTTCCGCCTCTGCGCCAGCTCTTCACTTCAGCAATCGACAATCGTAATTCATCAATCATCAATCATCCGACCATCGTCGGGGGTCGGGAGTTTGGTTTTTGGTTTTTGGTATTTGGAGTTTAGAGCTTAAAACCTAGTGGTTCCTGCGGCGGGTGCGGGATTTGAAGAGTCGGTGGAGGTGCGGCAGATAGTCGCCGTTGGTCCGGAGTTTGAGGTGGTCGATCCCTTGTTGCTGGAAAAGTTTGGTGATGCCTTCGTTGTGTCGGCGGGTGAGTTTGCTAAAGCCCATGCGCAGGTTGCTGTTGTTGGTGTTGACGGTGGTCTGCCAGCCGGTTTCGGGGTCGGTGAGAGTGACAGTGCCGACCTTGGGTAACTCCTCCTCCATCGGGTCGACGACCCGTAGGGCGATGGTGTCGTGTTTGCTGGCCAGGGCGCCGATCGGGCGATGGAGGTCGTGGGCCACGAAGTCGGAAACCATAAAGACGAGGGCCTTGCGCTTGACGGTGTGGAGCAGGAAATTGCAGGCGGCGGGGATGGATGTGCGCGGGTCTTCGGGGTCGGCGGCGAGGATCTCGCGGATCATACGCAGGATGTGTTTGCTGCCTTTGGCGGGGGGGAGGTAGAGCAGGGGTTCGTTGGCGAAGAGGAGGAGTCCGGTTTTGTCGCCGTTGAAGTTGGCGCTGAAGGCGATAACCGCGGCGAGTTCGGCCGCGAGCTCGCGTTTGCTGAGTTGCTTGCTGCCATAGAGGCTGGAACCGGAGACGTCGACGGCAAGGATGACCGAGAGCTCGCGCTCCTCACGGAAGGTCCGGATGTAAGGGTGATCCTTACGCGCGGTGACATTCCAGTCGATAAACCGGGTTTCATCGCCGTGCTGGTACTCACGGTAGTCCTCGAAGTCGAGTCCGCTCCCCTTGAAGGACGACTGATACTCGCCGCTGAAAGTCTCCCGTGCCAACCGGCGGGCCTTGATCTCAAGGAGGTGCACGCGGCGCATGATTTCATCGATGGAGTCTGGCGTCATTTTTTTTTTGAAAAGTCTGGGAGTCTTGAAGTCTGGGAGTCTTGAAGTCTTGAAGTCGGGAAGTCGGGAAGTCGGGAAGTCGGGGAGTCGGGGAGTCGGGGAGTCGGGGAGTTTTGAAACCGGAGGTTTGCTATTTGGTATTTGGAGTATGCTGCGCCGCGAGGATGCTGTTTGGGCTTTGTCTTGTCAATAGGTGTCGTTGCGGGTTTCTGGTGATGTCATCCCACCCGATTTCTGCGGATCAGGGCCTCCGTCGGCGGGTGCAAAGGTAGCACTTGCCGCGTTCCGTGGTGACGAATCGGGTGCCGGGCGTCAATTTTTATGTAACTTTTCCGTTTTTTCCTTATCAGTAAGGAGAGGGAAGTACAGTTTATGCCAGAGCACGCCAGCAACCAAGGGGAACAACATCAAGCAGACCAGCCCGATCGGGAAAAGGCGTTTGTGAAGTTGCTGGTCGACCACCAGTCGGTGATCCGTGCTTTTGTGATCTCGCTGCTGCCTGGGGTGTCGGAGACGGAGGATGTGATTCAGAACACGAATGAGGTGCTGTGGACCAAGCGGGCGAATTTTGTAATGGGCACGAATTTCAAGGCCTGGGCGTTAACGACGGCCCGTTTCCAGGTGATGGCATTGTTGCAGAAGCTGAGCAGGGACAGGTGGGCGCCTCTGGACGATGATGTGTTCGATATGGTGGCCGAGCAGGCGGCGGAGAGGGATGTGGATAAGATCAACCAGAGAATGGTTGATCTTAACGAGTGTATTGGGTTGCTCCAGGTGAAGGACCAGGAGTTGGTGCTGCACCGGTACTGGAAAAAATCGAATCTCGAGGAGTATTCCCAGGCGACCTGCCGTAGTGTTGGATCATTGAAGGTTGCTCTCTATCGGGTACGTGTTAGTCTCAGGAACTGCCTTGACCGGAAAAGTAAGAGGCGAGGAGATGGGGTATGAACTTTTGTGGACATGAAGACTGGGACGCCTTGGATCATCTGATCCAGGATTTGGAGGACGGGGTGATCACGCAGGAGCGCCGGGCGGTGTTGATGGATTGGATGCGTGCGCACGCGCCGGTGCGTGACCGCTACCTTCGGTATACTGAAATGGTGGCTCTGTTACAGGATTCGGCTCAAAGCCGGGCAGAGCTGGGGACGATTCCGGTGAGTCAGGAGATGTTGAGGATGGAGCGCCGCAGGAGTGCGAAAGGTGCCGTTATTTATGGTCTCGCTGCGGTTCTGCTCATCAGCCTCGGGATGCTTGCTTTCCATGTCAGTCAGCGGCCTATGCGCGAGGATGCCGGCATTGTGCTCGAGAGCTCTGACGGTGCCTCCTTTTCCGTGGAGTATTCTGAGCGCGATGACAAGCAGGGCCGTCGCAGTGAAAATAACCTGCAAACGGGCGATCGGATTACGCTTGATCACGGGTTGGTGCAGTTCACCTTCCCCTCCGGCGTCGAGGCGATTGTCGAGGGTCCGTCGCATTTGGTTCTTACCTCGGAGTTGTCTGTGAAAATGGACGGTGGCCAGGGGTGGTTCCGGGTGCCTCAGGCCGGGCACGGGGTTGCCGTCCAGACCAGTCGGGTCAAGGTGATCGACCTCGGCACGGAGTTCGGCGTCCGGTTTGATGACAAGGGTGCGTTGCAAGTGCACGTCGCCAAGGGCAAGGTGGAGGTTGATCCCGTGGTGCCGGGCTTGCAGGATGTGGCGCTGGTTCAGGGCGAGGCCATGTCCTTTGATGAATCCAGTAGAGGCACTCCAATCAAGGCCATGGCGAGCCTGTTCCAGACGAAGTTCACGACCGGGATTCCTTACCTGCATTGGTCGTTTGACCGGCTTGACGACGGAGGGTTTCCGGCCGAGGGCACCATCTCAGGTGCCAGCGAATATCAGGCGAAACTCCGGAATCTGAACGGGAAAGCCGGTTCGGTGAATGGCCGGGTGAGTCATGCGGATTGCCTGACGGACGGGCCGTTTGGCAAGGCATTTTCGATGAAGGGCAGCGGACTTTTTGCCCAGACTTCCTTCCCTGGCATCGGGGGCACCCAGCCACGCACTGTGGCCTTTTGGGTGAGACACCGTGTCGGTCGCGCTTACATGGATGGCATACCCTATTGTACCTGGGGAAACCCGGCGCCGGGGCAGGGGTGGGGGGTTTCCATGCACCGACAGAATGCCTTGACCTTGTCCACCTTCAATGGCAGCTCCCGCTGCAATACCGCGATTTACTCGTCCCGTCTTCCCGATCGCTGGGTTCACGCCGCCAGTGTCTACACGGGCAAGAAAACGGCCGGCGGATACCCGGAGATCCTGCATTACATCGACGGTGAACGGCAACCGGGTGAGCAGGCATACAACTGGCCAGAGAAACGATACAAGTCGGTCACCATCAATACCGATATTTTCTCGGATGCGGCGGCCCCCCTGAGGATCGGGGCCAAGCTCGGAGCGAAACACGACGCCCAAGCCGCCGATGGCGATCTGGATGAACTCTACCTCTTTCGGGGAGCTCTTAATGAGACGCAAATCCGGCAACTGATGGAGGAGAACCGGGTGGATACAGGGGCGCACTAGGCTCAGGAAAAGGGGCGCTTGAGGGTTACGGGTTGTTCGCACCCCGCGCCTGTTGAAACGACGAAATACCGAGGGGGATAAACTCCAAAGACCAAGGGGGATAAGCTCCAAACTCCAAATACCAAATAAGAAAGACTAGCTACTTCACCTATCCTTCGCTGTGGACAGGAGTGTCCACTCTCCCTATTTCAACCCGCTGCGCGGGCCTAGGGAGGAGGGACACTCCTGTCCCTCGGCAACCCAAGCCCTTCCGTGTATTCCGTGGTTCTCAAATGAAGTAGCAATCCAAGCCCCCAACATAATTCGCGGTTGTTCCTACGACCCGCTGGTCAGGCCGAGCAGGCCGGGGAGCCAGAGGGAGAGTTGCGGGAAGAGGCTGACGATGGCCAGGGCGACGATCATGGCGATGAAAAGCGGGATCAGGTAGGGGGTGACTTTGGCCAGGGTTGTTTTGCCGACGCTGCACCCGACAAAGAGGGAGGTTCCGACCGGGGGGCTGCAGAGGCCGATGCTGAGGTTGGCCACCATGATCATGCCAAAGTGGATGGGGTCGATGCCAAGCCTGATGGCGACGGGAAGAAAGATCGGCGTGAAAATAAGGATGGCCGGCGTCATATCCATAAACGCGCCGACAAAGAGCAATAGGACGTTGATCAACAACAGCAGGACGATCTTGTTGTCGGAGATGGATAGCAGGGCGTGGCTGACGCTTTGCGGGATCTCCTGGTAGGTCAAAAGCCAGGACATGGCCATGGATGCGCCGATGAGGAACATCACGATGGAGGTCGTTTTGGCACAGCGCAGGAGCAGCGCGGGAAGTTCCCGGATCTTGACCTGGCGGTAGAGGATGACGGCGAGAAAGAAGGCCCAGGCGACGGCAATGGCCGCGGCTTCGGTCGGGGTGAAAATGCCGGCAAGGATTCCGCCGAGCACGATGATGACCAGCAGCAGGCTGAGGATGGCGCGTTTGAACGAAACCAGGATCGCGGCCAGGCTCCTTTTCTCGCCGCCGCCGTAGCCTTTTTTGCTGGCGATGTAGCCGCCCACAACCATCAGGCAAATGCCAAACAGCAGGCCGGGCAGGATGCCGGCAACAAACATGGCGGGGATCGACACCCCGCCGGCGACGATGGCATAAACGATCACCGCATTGCTGGGCGGCAGCATCAGCCCGGTGATGGCAGAGGTGGTGGTCAGGGCGACATTGAAATCCCGGTCGTAGCCCTTGCGGTTCATTTCCGGGATCATCATCCCCCCGACCGATGACACTGCGGCGGCGGCTGAGCCGGAAATGGAGCCGAACAGCATACAGGCGAGCACGTTGACGTAGGCGAGCCCGCCGGGGAGCCGGCCGACGATGGCGGCGACGAAGTCGACCAACCGGGTGGCGATGCCGCCGCTGCCCATGAGCAGGCCGGAAAAGATGAAAAACGGGATGGCGAGCAGCGGGAAGCTATCGATGCCGGTGACCATTTTTTGCGCGATGATGACCTCGCCGGGCAGGTCGTTGCCGGAGAGATTCAGGCAGGCCAGCCCGGCAAGCGTGGCGAGCGCGATGCAGTGGGCCACCGGCAGGTTGAGTACCAGCAGGCCGACAAAGGTGACGACCAGGATGAGTGCGGTAAGGTCCATTATTCAGTGTCGGTTAGTAATGGTTTCTCGTTGACGGCTTCGAGCAGGAATTCGATGGCAAAG
>JARFRT010000137.1 GCA_029287105.1 Akkermansiaceae bacterium
AAGAGACATTCTATGGTGTCTACGAGAAAATTGGCGGCGAAGCCCAACTCCGCGGCGAGGTCGTACAGCCGACGCTGGAATAGACCCCAGATCCTGACACCATGCCACCAACGTCGGGCCACAAGGGGAAAAGACCTTTACCTGCCGGTATCATCATCAAATCAGCAGATGGCGACGACACACAGGCATTTTCCTAGCCATTCTGGCATAACAAGGGCTGATCTCCCCCTTGGAAACATGACAGTTGAGCCGTTCTTTTCTGAGTCTTGCAGTTGACGAAGCCGCCTGTCTGGCTATGTGTTTCGCCATGCAAGAGCAACCGCAGCAGAGCGAAGGGACAGGCGACGGGGGAAACTCCGGCGAGAACGAAGCCGCCGAAAACGATGTCGCCGGCACCGAAGACGTACAAGCCGGAACCGCCGAGGGCGCAGCGGATCCTGAACTCGACCCGTGGGAAGCCCTCGAACTCGAGGTCGCCAAGTGGAAAGACCAGGCGATCCGGACTGCCGCGGAACTCGACAACTTTCGCAAACGCATGACCCGTGAGAAACTCGATGCCGTCCGCTACGGCAACCAAAGGCTGCTGGAGGAACTCCTGCCGGTACTCGACAACTTCGAAATGGGTATGCAAGCCGCCGCCCAGGAACAAGGGTCCATGCTCTACATGGGTATGGACATGGTCCATAAACAGATCGGTGAGTTTTTCGCCTCCCAGAATGTCACCGAAATCCCCGCCACCGCCGGGGATGACTTCGATCCGAACCAGCACGAGGCCATTGGCCAGGAGGAAAGCTCCGACGTCGAAGAAGGCAAAATCGTCCGTGTCGTCCGCAAAGGATACCGCATCGGCGACCGCCTGTTACGCCCGTCCAATGTCATCGTCGCCCTCGGTATCCAACCGTCGGAATCTTCTGAAAACCAAGATCAGCCGGAAAGCGAATAAACCATGTCCACCAAACGCGACTACTACGACGTCCTGGGGGTCTCCAGGGACGTCTCTGCCTCCGACCTGAAAAAGGCCTACCGCAAGCTGGCCATCAAGTATCACCCGGACAAAAACCCGGACGATCACGAGGCCGAGGAAAAATTCAAGGAACTGGGCGAAGCCTACGAAGCCCTGAGCGACGAGGACAAACGCGCTGCTTACGACCGCTACGGCCACGCCGCCTTTGAAAACGGCGGCGGCGGCAGGGGTGGATTCGGCGGCGGTGGATTCCACGACGCCTCGGACATTTTCTCCCAGGTCTTCGGCGGCGCCTTCGGCGGTGGCGGCGGCGGTGGCTTTGAAGACCTCTTCGGTGGCGGCCGCAGACGCCGCGACCCCTCCGGCAAACAACCCGGCAGCGACCTTCGTTACGATCTCGAAATCACCCTCGAGGAAGCCGCCGAGGGCGTGCAAAAAGAACTCGAAATCGAAAAACTCGAAGGCTGCTCGACCTGTAACAACACAGGGTCGAAAAGCGGTAACGGCCGGGAAACCTGCTCAACCTGTCGCGGCCAGGGGGCCGTCACACGCCAGCACGGTATCTTTGTCCAGCAAACCGAATGCCCCGCATGCCACGGCGCCGGCCAGACGATTTCCGACCCCTGCCCCAGCTGTCACGGCGAGGGCCGCCGCAACGAGACCACCCGTATCAAGATCAACATCCCCGCCGGGGTGGACGACGGCACCCGGCTGCGCTCCACTGGCAATGGCGACGCCGGCATGCGTGGCGGTCAACCCGGCGACCTCTACGTTTTCCTCCACATCAAGCGTCACGACATCTTCGAACGCGAGGAAAACGACCTCTTCTGCGAGGTACCCATGCCCTTTGCCACCGCAGCCATCGGCGGCGAACTCGAGGTCCCCACCCTCGAAGGCAAATCGTCCATCAAAATCCCGGCAGGCACCCAGGGCGGCACCACCTTCCGCCTGCGCAACCGCGGCATCAAGGACCTCCGCTCCGGAACCAAAGGCGACCTCCACATCGAGGTTCACGTCGAGGTTCCGAGCAAACTCAACAGCGATCAAAAAGAAAAACTCAAGGCATTCGCCGAATCCATCGGTGCCAAAAACAACCCGATGCAAGAGTCGTTCCTGGAAAAAGCCAAACGCTTTTTTGGGTCCTGATATGGAGTGCGTGTGGCTTGCCACCGCTTTCTTCTGAATCGGTTTGCCGATTCCCGCGCCGGCGCAGCCGCACTTTTCCTCCCGTAAAGTTCACCGGCAAGGTGAAACCCCACCACACGAGGCAAGCCTCGACCTACCACAAAGCGGAGGCAAGCCCTCCGCACTCCCAACCATGAACCGCTACTACCTCCCCGCCGGCGAATGGAAGGAAAGCACCCTGACCCTGGCAGGCGACGAGGCAAAGCACTGCACCCGCGTCATGCGTGCCCGTGAGGGGGATGAGATCGAAATCTTCGATGGTGCGGGCACAAGCGCCGTCTGCCGGATCGACGCCATCAGCCGCGATCTCGTGCAATGCCACATGTTAAGGCAAAGCACCCAGCCGCCGGCCAAACACCCGGTCACCCTCTGCCAAGCCATCCCCAAGGGAGGCAACATGGAACTCATCGTGCAAAAAGCCGTGGAACTCGGCGTCAGCGCCATCCAACCCCTGATCACCGCCCACACCGTGGCCCGACCGGAATCCGCGGAAAAAAAACAAGCCAAGTGGCAGCGCATCGCCCTCGAGGCCTGCAAACAATGTGGCCAGAACCACCTCCCGGAAATCAACACCCCGGTCGGCTTTCCCCGCTGGCTCAGCGGCCGGAAAAGCTCCGGAACCTCGCTGGTGGCCGCACTCGACCCACAGGCAGTGCACCTGAAAACCCAGCTCGAAACCACCCCCGTCCACGGCAACATCACCCTGCTGGTCGGCCCCGAGGGCGATTTCTCCCCCGAGGAATACCAGGCCGCCTATGATGCCGGCTTCCAGCCGATCAGTTTCGGCCCGATTATCATGCGCGTCGAGACCGCCACCCTCTACGGACTCAGCATTTTACAGCATGAGTTGTCGGCGCCCGCCCACGTGGAATAAGGGAAATCAGCGATCTTACCTCGTTAGGTCGCGCCAGCTTGACAGCAGGCCTCAAATTGTGTATCATGCTCATTGTTAGCGACTTAGGGGCCGATCGCCTAATTAAGCCGTAACATCATGCTTAAATGATTATTTGACATTACTTAATAAATCGACCAGAATGCCTCTCCTCCCCCCTGACGAGAATCTGATAATATCTGATGGGATCACCCTTTACACATAACGCGCTAACCGCCGCCCTTGCAGCTACCCTGTCTGCTCTGGCAGCCGGCACCGCCACTCTCCAGGCATGGACCCCAGGCGTCGGAAATGAATCCGCCACGTCAGGCTTTGCCGTCGACACGCAATCGCGCAATGACGTCGTCTCGTTCTGGCACTGCGTTTACCAGCAATCCGAGGGATACGAAAACCGGATCAATTGGACTGGATCCATCAGCAGCGGCACTCCTGGCTCCACCACAGCGGCATTTAAAAACGACGTGCAACGCCGTATCAACTACTACCGTGCCATGGCCGGCATGGACGCCAATATCGCGATGACCAGTGCCTCGCTCGCTATCAGCCGCCCAGGCGGCCCGAGCGCCCCCGCCGGAACCACCCACCAGCAAGCGGCCCATGAAGCCGCCCTATTGCTGACCAAAAACAGCACCGAATGTCTCGCCGGCGGCAGCGTGGCCACGGGAGCCGACAACCCCCATACCCCCCCTTCCAACTGGGGACTCGACACTCCGGACGCCAGAAACGGCGCCTATTCCTCCAACCTCGCCATCGGGAAATACGGCCCGGGCGCCATTGACGCCTATATGCTCGAAGACGACCAGGCAGCCGCCGGAGGCGAAAACAACGAGGTGGGTCACCGCCGCTATCTCTTCAACTCCCGCCTCCAAGAGGTCGCCACGGGCGATGTCACGGCCACAGGCAATAACTACTACGCCGCCAACGCCCTGTATGTGTTCGGGAATCTCCTTCCCTCCGGCACGCCTCAATTTGTCCCCTGGCCCAACGCCGGATTCATTCCCGAGGCGATCGTTCCCGAACGCTGGTCACTGACTTACCCGGGAGCCGACTTCTCATCCGCCACCGTCACCATAACCGATAACAACGGTGATCCGGTTCCCACGCCGATTGTCTCCAGAACGGCCAACTTCGCCGACAACACCCTCGTCTGGACGCCGAGTGCCGCGTCGATGCCATCGGCAGAATTCGACGACATGCTCTACAACGTCACGGTCTCCAATATTGGAGTCAACGGCTCGCCCGTGAGCCACAGCTACACCGTGACCGTCATCAACCCGAACCGCCTGCTCGAAATCCACGACCTCTCGGGCAGCTTGACCCCTCCCGACAGCGGAGCCCGGTATTACTTCGACCCCGTCGAACATGCCGAGGAATACGAATTCGACGTCTCCCGGCAAGCCACCGCGACCTGGACCGAAGGCGCCGAGGACGCCACCGCCGCATATGTCACTGACGGCACTCACAGTAGTTACGAATTGCGCTCATCGTATACCTGGAGCCGCAATGGACGGCAATTCTGGGACACCGGCAACAAGGCATTCCGACTAGCCTTCCCTTACTACTCATCACCCTCCCCGGCCCAGTCTTTTTTGCTGAACCGAACGCTGATCCCCCAGGCAGGAGCCCAACTCACCTTCCGCATACAGCGCGGATACATGCGTTCTGACACGCATCTTGATGTTCAGACTTCCACCAACGGCGGAGGCTCCTGGACAACCGTCACCACATACTTCGGTAACGGAAATGGTAGCCCTGATAGCGAATTTTCCACCAAAAACATTTCCCTGACCTCCACTGGAACCAATACTCTGGTGCGATTTCTTTTCCACCACCCAAATACCTTGACCGGGTTTTACTATCTCACCCAACCCGAACTATCGGGTAACCCTGTCGGCGTCTTTGTCGACGGAATTTCAGTGAGCAATTGCGACTGGTTAGAAAGCATCACTCCAGTAGCAGTTAGCAATACCGCAGAATATGCCACACTCGACTCCAACTCAGCCGGCGGCCCGCCGGTTGCAGGAAATAGCTACATCCTCCGCTTACGCCCCCGGGTAGGCAGCCACTGGTTTCCCTATGGCCCGCCCCTGAATGTCGTACCCGTGAGTGCCTCATCCCTCAATCCCTACGAACTTTGGTTCCGCGGCACATATCCCGTCATCGGAACCTTTTATGCCGACTATGATGGCGATGGAATCCCGAACGGGGTCGAGCACGTATTCGGCCTCAACCCCATGAATAATGCGGATGCCACCGCCGCGCTCACACCCCGGCTTGCAGACGGGAATTTGGAACTCTCACACGCCGTCATTGCAGGAGGCGACGTCGAGGCCGAATACTCGTTCACGCTGCTGGCCGGTAGCTGGCAGTCCGCCCCCGTGACCATCTCAGGAGGTATGGCAACAGTATCCATCCCGCTTCAAACCCCCGCCTGCTACCTGCGTTGGAAGGTGGTTGAGCCGTAGCCCACGCCCTCCCACGACGGGTGCAACACGGCAACCCGTATTACTTCCCTCGGCTCACCGAGCCCCGGTAGACATCGATCGCCCTGACAATGGCATTGGCCAGCGTTTGTTGGTAGGCGCCGGAATGCACCTTGCCCGCCTCTGAACGGTTCGACAAAAACCCTCCTTCGACCAGGATTGCGGGAATCTTGATTCCCGTGAGCACGTTAAATCGAGCCCGCTTGATCCCGCGGTCTTCGATACGGAAATTATTCCCGTAAGTGACATCGTTGAGATAGAGCAGGGTCCGACTATGCACCGCCGTTGCCAGCGCGATACTTGCGGAGTCCATGATGTTTCCCGGAACCATGTTATAATCCCTCGGCCGAACACCCCGGCCCATGTGCGGCACCCCTACGGGGGAAATCGTAAATGTTTCGATTCCATTGGCACGTGAGTTTCCCGAGTTGAAATGAATACTGACAAAAACCGCCCCTGGATACTTGTTGGCTACGCGCACACGGTTGGCGAGACTGATAAACACGTCGCTGTCCCGGGTCATCACCACGCGATACCCTTTGGCCTGCAGTTTATCCCGCACCAGCCTCGCCATCTTCAGGGTGTATTCTTTTTCATTCAAAAAATGCCCCCGGCTGCCGGGATCCTTGCCGCCATGGCCGGCGTCCAACACCACCGTCGTAAAGGGTCGGGCATTCTTGATATAGGTCGGTCGCATCACCGGATCCACCAACTTGACCAAATCCGTCCGCGACAACAGGTAGCGCCCGCCGTGGGCCACGATCGGGTGGCTCAGAATGAACAGCACCCCATTCATCAGGCAGCGCTGCGAACCCTTGCTCACCTCCATTTTCACCTTGGAATTTTCCAGAATGATTTTCGAGCCATACTTGATGGTCTTGAAGTAGTAAAAGCTTTTGACACTCCTCAGGGTCACATAGTCGGCCGACTTGTACTTGACCGCCTCCCACTCGAAGGCCTGCCCCGGGGAACGGGTCCCGGTGCCAAATAAAACACAAACAATAAGAGAAATGGAAAGAATGGCGCGGTGATATCTTATCATCGGTTGATTCAAAGGTTAGGATTAACGTAGGTTTCGGCAACGTAGCCCCATTCCCCGGAATGACAATGGTATTTCTCAGGAATGAACACCTGATGCTCTCGACATCACCAAAATACGCTGCTACCCCTCTGCCATGGAAACCATCGATATCGCCGGAAGCTACCGTGCCCAGTGGGGTGAAGGACCCATCTGGTGGCAAAACCACCTCTACTACGTCGACATCGAAAGCCAGCTCGTGCTCGCCCTCGACCCTGTCCGCGGCATCGAAAAAACCTGGGATGTCAGCACCACCGTAGGGAGGGTAGGCACCGTCGTGCCCCGTTCCCACGGCGGACTGGTGGTCGCAGGTGACACCGGCCTCCATTTCCTCGACCCCGAAACAGGAGGCACAACCGCCATTGCCGACCCCGAACCCGATCAAGCCGACAACCGTTTCAACGACGGCAAGTGCTCGCCCGATGGTCGTTTTTTTGCCGGCACCATCAGCCTGGTCAAACGCACCGGTGCCGCGAACCTCTACCGCCTCGACGCCGACCTCTCACTGCACAGCGCCTACACCGGAGTCACCAACTCAAATGGGATCGTCTGGAGTGCCGACGGCGCGACCTGCTATTACATCGATACCCCGCGCCAGGAGGTCACCGCCTTCGATTACGATCCCGTTACCGGTCGGCTCAACAACGAGCGCACTGCGTTTTCCACCCGCCACATCAGTGCCTCGCCTGATGGCATGACTCTCGACAGCGCGGGCAATCTCTGGGTGGCCTTCTGCCACGGCGCCTGCGTCATCTGCTACGACCCCGGCACCGGAAAACAGCTCCACCGCGTCGAACTCCCCTGCCTGGAAACGACCGCATGCGCCTTTGGCGGCGAAAACCTCGATGAACTTTATGTCACCACCGGGATCCACAAAACCCATGAAGAGGACGATGCCGGCCATCTGCTCCGCATTCGCGGACTCGGCGTCACCGGCGTACCCGCCCACCCCTTTGCCGGATAAAACACCCCCGCTTTGCACTCGCCAACCCCCTCTCATTCCACTAAGAGAACCCGCCATGAATACTGATGCCGCCAAAGAAGTCCGCGTGTTCGCACCCGCCACCGTCGCCAATGTCGCCTGTGGCTTCGACGTACTCGGCTTCGCCATCGAAGCCCCGGGGGATGAAGTCGTCGCCCGCCACTCCGACAAACCGGGCCTGCGGATCACTCAAATCACGGGAGACGGCGGCAAACTCCCCACGGCCCCGGAAAAAAACACCGCCGGCGTGGCCGCCCTCGACCTGCTCCGCCACCTCGGCATGAGTGACCGTGGCATTGAGCTGGAAATCCACAAGAAAATGCCCTTCGGCAGCGGCCTCGGCTCCTCCGCGGCCTCCGCCGTGGCCGGCGTCTATGCCGTCAACAAACTCATTGGCGAACCGCTCGCCAAGAAACAATTACTCCCCTTCGCCATGCAGGGGGAAGCCAGCGCCGATGGTGCCTGGCACGCTGACAACGTCGGCCCCAGCCTTCTCGGCGGCATCGTTTTCATCCGCTCCAACCAGGAACTCGATATCGCCCAGCTCCCCGTCCCGGCCAACCTCTGGGCTGCCGTGGTACACCCGGAAATGGAAATCCTCACCAAGGTCGCCCGCGAAATCCTCCCCAAAAACATCCCCATGGTCAACGCCACCCAACAGATCGGCAACCTCGGTGGACTCATCTGCGGACTCATCCAGGAAGACTATGCCATGATCGGACGCTCCATCCACGATGTCATCGCCGAACCGCGCCGCCACAAACTGATCCCCGAGTTCTACAACGCCAAGCGCGCCGCCATGTCGCACGGAGCTCTCGGCTTCTCGATCTCCGGCGCAGGTCCCAGCGTCTTCGCTCTCTGCGAAGGTGAAGAGGTCGCCCAACGTGTCGGCAAGGCCATCTCCTCCGTTTTCGACGCCATCAAACTCGAAAACCAATGCTACGTCTCCCACCTCACTAAAGAGGGTGTCCACGTGATCGCATAGATCAAGCCTCCCCGTCAGGTTACCCCCAAGTTATTCACAACGGCCACCCCCCGGAGAAAACCAGTCGACACCACGGTCCCGGCCAAACACCTCCCGCGCCCTCCAACCGACGGGATCAAGCGCGGCCATCCAGCATCGGGCGCGAGCCAAGGCAACCAACCTAATGCGCTCTAAATTAGCGGGTTACGGCCATCTGACAGCCTTAATCGAGCTCACCCCGACAACTGTTAGCTTATAAAAATGTGACATTTAACATCATGGAAACATCCGGCCCGAGCGCAGGAATGTCAATCACCTAGGGCTGATTTCTGTTACTGATTACATCATACCCACAGCCCTGTTAGTCGATAGGGGAAGGTTATTCACATCCGCTCGGGATCGAGTCTCGACTTCACATTGAGCCGCATTTTATTGTCAAGAAATATTAACTATTTATCTGGCCAGCACGGTCGTTTTTAACTAGAATGCTGCGAGTCGAAACCCACCCCTCCCTTTATAATGTCGAATACAACACCCCGCAAACAGCACCTCAATGTCCGTGCCACCCAGATGGAAATGAATCCACGTGGTGCCGTTGGAGGTTCCAACCCGCTCGCCGAGGACTTCTCCGGCAAGCTTCAGGAAGCGCAAACCCAGATCGAACAACTGCAACAACAACAGGCCGATGTCGAACGGCAAAAGCTGGAACTCCAGGAGTTGAACGAGAGCAAGGACGACTTCCTGCATGGTCAGGTCGACCTGCATGAAAAGCTCAGCACGGCCGTCACCGCCCTGGACCGGGAGATATTTGTCTCCCGGTCCCTGTCTCTTATACACATCT
>JARFRT010000164.1 GCA_029287105.1 Akkermansiaceae bacterium
GGGGTGGCGTCAACTGGCGCGTCCTCATCCTGATGAGTATTGCGCTCGGTATCCTTTTTATGGCGTGGCAGTCCAGCGGATTTGGCAAACCCAAGCGGCTGACCTACACGGAGTTCCGTGATTATGTGGATTCGGGCAAAATCATCTCCAACCAGGACCTTCCGAAAAGGGGCGAGGGCTTCCCGGACGAGCGCTTCAAGCTCAAGAAATCGGGTGAATCGGCCGCCGTGCCGAAGATCTCCGGGTTTTTCTACAAGGACAAGCCGTGGGTTGGCGACAAGGCGACGGCGCCCCAGCAGGCCTTCCGCATCCCGATCAACACCAACCTGCACGACGATGAGCTGAAGTCGATCCAGTCGCGGCATCCGATGGCGCTGCGGCTTGTCGACGAGCTTCCCGGCGAGGGTGACGGCGAGTTGCTGACACTGGCGGATCTCCGGCGTATGCTGGCGCGGGATGAAGTCATCACCGGTGATCGGGACAACCGGTTTGAAATCGTCTCCCGTGACGGGTCGGATGACAAGTACATCGTTGGCAAGCGTTATGTGTTTGTCGATGCGGCCAAAGCGACCACGGACGAGGACCTTGCGCCCTTCGAGTTGGATGTGAATTACATGGAGTTGACGGACTCGGAGCGGCAGTTCATCAATGACCTGGCCCCCTTCCAACCGGACTCGGGGACCATGCGTTTCCTGCTGGTGCAGTTGTTGCCGATCATGCTGATTATCCTGGTGATCTTTTTCCTGTTCCGGCACCAGATGAAATCGGCTGGCCGGGGCGCGATGAGTTTTGGCAAAAGCAAGGCGAAGCTGCTGAGCATGGACAAAAACAGGGTTACGTTCAAGGACGTCGCCGGTATTGAGGAGGCGAAGGACGAGCTTGTCGAGGTGGTCGAATACCTGCGCGACCCGAAGAAATTTCAGAAGCTCGGTGGTAACCTCCCGAAGGGTTTGCTGATGGTAGGCCCTCCCGGAACGGGTAAAACGCTGCTCGCCCGCGCGATTGCCGGTGAGGCCGACGTGCCGTTTTTCTCGATCAGCGGATCGGATTTTGTGGAAATGTTCGTCGGTGTCGGTGCCAGCCGTGTCCGTGACATGTTTGAACAGGGGGCGAAGAACTCACCCTGCCTGATTTTCATCGATGAGATTGATGCCGTGGGCCGCCACCGTGGTCACGGCATGGGTGGGGGGCACGATGAACGCGAGCAGACACTCAACGCCCTGCTGGTTGAGATGGACGGCTTCGACACGCGTACCGGCGTGATTATCATTGCGGCCACGAACCGTCCCGACGTTCTTGATCCGGCATTGCTGCGTCCCGGTCGATTCGACCGTCAGGTGAGCGTCGGGCTGCCCGATGTCAATGGTCGCAAGGAAATCCTCGCGGTGCACAGCAAGAAGATCAAGATGGATCCGGACACCGATCTTACGGTCATTGCCCGCGGGACTCCCGGATTTTCCGGTGCCGAGCTGGCCAACCTTATTAATGAAGCCGCCCTGCTTGCGGCGCGCAGGGATCTTACTGCGGTGACTCTCGCCGAGATGGAGGAAGCGCGCGACAAGGTGCGTTGGGGCCGCGAACGCCGCAGTCTGGCCCTCAGTGAGAAGGAAAAGCAAAACACGGCCTACCACGAGGCGGGTCATGCCATTCTCAACGAGTTGCTCGATCACACCGATCCGCTGCACAAGGTGACCATCATCCCGCGTGGCCCGTCACTGGGTTCCACCATGTTTTTGCCTGAGGAGGATAAGTTCACCTACCGTCAAAAAGAGCTTGTCGACCAGCTTTGCGTCGCCATGGGCGGCCGTGTTGCCGAGGAGATCACCTTTGGCAATGTGACCAACGGCGCCGTCGGCGATATCCGGATGGCCACCAATATCGCACGCAAGATGGTGTGTGAGTGGGGCATGAGTGAACACCTTGGAATGGTGGAATACGGCGAAGAGCGTGGCGAGGTGTTTGTCGCCCGCGACGTCGGCTCCTCCAGGGGGTACTCGGAGGATACCGCCCTCAAGATTGACCTTGAGATCAAGAAGCTCATCGATGACGCCTACGCCCGTGCCAAGGACTTGCTTACTGCGCATAACGACGAGCTCAAGTTGCTCTCCGAGGCCTTGCTTGAATATGAAACCCTCGACGCCGAACAGGTCAGAGACCTGCTCGAACATGGGGAAATGCGCAACCCGCCCAGCACGCCACCGGATAATGTGATTCCCGGTAACCAGAGCGATGCCGGCGTGCCCAAGAAGAAGCTTTCTGAAAAACCATCAAGTGACGATGATCCCTTGGCCGGCGAGGCCATCGGTGCCCCTGCCTAGGCGGGGGGGCTCTTTCGCAGCGGGACCTTTGCCGGTTTCGCGCCCGCCGTGGGCACTCAAAAAGGCACGGCGATGACGCCGTGCCTTGAAGATTTGAGACGGAACTCGGAGCGAGAGGGGAACTCCCTCTTGCCGAGCTTATTCCGCCGCGACCGAAGCGCCGTAACCAGCGGCTTTAACTGCTTTGATCAGGGCCTCAGCGGTCACACTGCCGTTGGCAGTGACCACGGCCTTGTCAGGCATGCTTACGACGGCTTTGGAAACACCTTCAACACCTACAAGTGCGGACCGCACTTTGTTTCCGCAGGAAGCGCCTCAGCGCATGCCGGTTACGGTCAGGTTGATGGTTTTGGTCGCTGCATCCTCCGCTTTGAATTCGGTCGATGCGGCTTTGCTGTCGGTCGTCTGCCCGGCGAGGGCGCTTCCCAGGGGGAGAGCGGCCAAGGCGCAGATCGCGAGTAGTTTGTGGGTTGGTTTCATGGTTGTTAGTTTGGGTTGTGTTGAAGGACGTCTATTCAAAGGGTATGATCGTCCGCGATTAGGAGAGCCTACACGGCCTGTCTATTCCCGGCAAATAGGAAAATCGGGCAATTCCGCGCCGCTTCAGGCGCCGGCTGCGGCGGCACCTGCTATGTGTCCGGTGGTCCAGGCGTTCTGGAAGTTGAAGCCGCCGGTGATGCCGTCGACATCCAGGATCTCGCCGGCGAAATAGAGCCCGGGCTGGATCTTACTCTCCATCGTCTTGAGGTTGACGTCGGGAAGCCGAACGCCGCCACAGGTGACAAACTCATCCTTGTTGATGCTTTTGCCGGTCACCCGGAAAGTTCCGGAAGTCAGCTCGGCGAGCAGTCGGGCCGAGGTGGTTTTGTCAAGCTGCGACCAAATGCAGTCGTCCGCAACACCTGCCGCGATGCAGAGTCGCTCCCACAGTCGTTTCGGGAAATTTTCAAACGGTGCCCGGCCTCGGACGCGGCGTTTACCCCAGCCCTGGCGCGTTGCCCTGAGGGTGCTTGCCACGTCCTGTCCGGGCAGCCAGTTGATGGATATCGGGAAGTCGTAACCCAGATCGTGTAATTCCCTGGCACCCCAGGCGGAGAGTTTGAGGATGCCGGGCCCACTGAGCCCGTGGTGGGTGATGAGCAGTGGGCCGTCGGATGAGAGCTTGGTGCCGTCGACGGAAACCTGGGCATCGGTCACGGAGACACCCGGGAGGTCGCTGATGCGCGGGTCGGTGATGTTGAAGGCAAACAGGGACGGGACATTGGGGTTTAGCTCGTGGCCGAGCGATTGGGCTAAGCGTGCCCCCGCGGCCAGGCGGGTGCCGCCGGTGGCCAGAAGGATGGCCCGGGCGCGTAGCTCGTCTCCATTTTCCCGGGTGATCCGAAAGCGGGAATCTTCGGTGTCCGTGGCGGTGACGGATTGCACCGCGGATGAGGTCATGACGGTCACGCCGGCGGCGCCGGCCGCCCGGGTCAGGCAGTCGATGACCGTCTGTGAGTTGTCGGTCACGGGAAACATCCGCCCGTCGGCCTCGGTTTTGAGCTCAACGCCGCGGCTGGAAAACCAATCGACGGTATCGGTGGCATCCCAGCGGTGAAACGGGCCGATCAGTGACTTGTTGCCACGCGGGTAATATTGCGTGAGCCGTCGGGGCTCGAAGCATGCATGGGTGACGTTACAGCGACCGCCGCCGGAGATCTTGACCTTGCCGAGAACGTGCGGGGTTTTCTCAAGAATGAGCACGCGAGATCCCGGGCCTGCTTGTTCGGCGCAGGTGATGGCGGCAAAAAATCCGGCGGCACCGCCACCGACCACGACGAGATCCCACGCTTGCTGATCAGGCGTCTTCATCGAGCTCGAATTCGGCCCATTCAACGGCTTGGTTGAGTGCGTCGACGGCACCTTGGATGAGTGCGTCGAGATCGGGTTCCTCGCCCTGGCAGTTGAACCCGAGCAGGGGGCCGCCGTGTTGGACCTCCGGCGGGTTGGCCTCCATGCCGGAGACCCGGACAAAAAACCAGTCCAGCACCCCTTCGCCGGTGTCGGGCAGCCATTGCACGATCAGCTCGATGGTTGCGATGGGATCCTCGTCCCCGAGTTCGTTCTGGTTGGCGAGGTCCTGCTCGTCGCAGTCGATGCCGGCAAGCACCTCAAGCTGGGTTTCCTCCTGGCGCTCGCTCAGGGCGTCCTCGATTTTTTCAAAAACGGCGTCCTTAATGGGGATGATTCTCATGCGGGGAACCGTTGATGAGGAAGGTGGATTAGTCCAGCCTGAATTCGCCCTCTTCATCGGAGCCTAACCAGCCGAGCTTGCCGAAGGCGGCGAGGATTCGCTCGTTGATTTCATCACCGTCGCTCTCAGTGTGCTCGACGGTGGCAGAGCTGGCGAGGCCGCGCATCGACTCGATACTGATGACAGTCTGTTTGCCGGTGAAGGTGATCCAGTCACCCCAGTCTTTTTTTTCATGTCGGGGTTCGAGTTTCTGCTCGCACAGAGCCACCATGACCTCGGTGATGCTCGACGGCGGTTCCATGTCGGGTAAATGCACGCGTGTTTCCATAAGGCCACCATAGCCTCGATCCAGTAACACGCACGAGTCTTTTCACCGACACGTGCTAACAGCTGGGATGCTGTTCTCCCGCGTGGCCGGCAGTTGGCGCCCGATCGTCTCCCGGGGGCGCGATTATGCGTTCTCGGCGGCAAGCCGGATCGCCTCGAGCTCTTCCCAGCGGGCGTAGATTTTGGGCACATTTTCCTTGGCGTCCTTCAACTCGGTTTCGAGTTGCTGCCAGTTGTCGCCATGTTTTTCGTAGAAGTCAGGGGCTTCGAAGGTGGCTTCGAGTCGGGTGACTTTTTCCTCGGCTTTCAGGATGTCGTCCTCAATGGTTTCGAGTTCCTTGGCCTCGGCCCATTTCAGCTTGCGCGGACGATCCTTTTTCGTTGAATTTGACTTGCCCGGGGTGGTTTTGTAAGCCGTCCGGGTTGCGGCGCGGCCTGCCTTTTTTTCCAGGTAGTAGTCGTAATTGCCCACCTGGTAATCGACGATGCCGTCGCCTTCGAACGCGAGGATGTCAGTGCAGACGCGGTTGAGGAAATAGCGGTCGTGGCTGACCACGATGACGACGCCCTTGAATGCGGCGAGCGCTTCTTCTAACAGCCTAAGGGTGTTCAGGTCGAGGTCGTTGGTGGGTTCGTCGAGGATGATGACGTTGCCGCCTTTTTTGAGGATTTTCGCCAGCATCACGCGGCTGCGTTCGCCGCCGCTGAGCAGTCCGATCTTGGTATTGATCCGTTCCTCGGTGAACAGGAAACGGCGCAGGTAGGCGCGCAGGCCGATGGTTTCATCGCCCAGGCGGACGTTTTCCTGGCCTTCGCCGACCTCCTCGTAAACGGACTTGTCGTCATCGAGCAGCAAGCGGTTTTGATCGATGAAGTTGATGTCGGTTTTGATGCCGATATCGACCTTGCCTTCGAGCGGTTTGACCTGTCCGAGGATGACCTTGAGCAGGGTCGACTTGCCCATGCCGTTGCGTCCCACGATGCCGAGGCGCTGGCCGCCTTCGAGGCTCAGGGTGAGGTCTGAAAACAGCCACTGGTTGTTGTAGGCCATGCCGGCCTCGCGGACGTCGATGATTTTGTTGCCCAGCTTCGGTGCGGCAGGGATGATGAGGTCGACGTCGAGTTCCTCTTCGGGCGCCTCCTGGTCGGCAATTTCAAAGTAGCGGTCCATGCGGTCCTTGGCCTTGGTGGTTCGGGCTTTCGGGCCGCGGCGCACCCATTCGAGTTCGCGGCTGAGGAAGCGTTGGCGTTTGTGTTCGTTACGGGACTCGGACATGTCCCGCTCGGCGCGTGCCAGCAGGTAATCGGTGTAGTTCCCCTGGTAAGTGTCACATTTGCCACGGCGGATCTCGACGATCTTGGTGGCGATGCGGTCGAGGAAGTAGCGGTCGTGGGTGACAAACAGGCAGGTGCCGGTGTAACGGGCGAGAAAGGTTTCCAGCCACTCGATCGACTCGGTGTCGAGGTGGTTCGTCGGCTCGTCGAGGATCAGGAAATCCGGCCGGGCGAGCAGGGCGCGGCAGAGCGAGACGCGTCGTTTTTCGCCGCCGGAGAGTGTGCCGACGATGCGGTCGGGTTCCGGCGCGTGCAGGTGGGTGAGCAGGCTGGTGGCGCGGTGTTCGAGGTCCCATCCCTCGAGGTGCGTGATCTCGTCGAGCACCTCGGCGCTGCGGTGGCTATCGGCTGCAATGGTTTCATACTCGGTGATCAGGTCGAGCGTGTATTGGGCGCCGGCGAGCACGTTGTCATGCACGTTGGCATCGTCATCGAGTTCGAAGTTTTGCGGCAGGTAGCCAATGACGAGTCCACGTTTGGACGTGACTTCGCCGGTGTCGCCGACGGCCTCACCGGCGAGGATTTTGAGGAAGGTTGACTTGCCGCAGCCGTTTCTGCCGACCAGCCCGATGCGGTCGCCTTGCTGGATGGCAAGGGTCGCACCATCGAGAACGGTGTGGGAGCTGTAGCTGACGCAGAGCTCGCTGGCGCTGATGATGGCGTTGGACGCGGTGGTGGACATGCGCGGCACCATACATAGGGAATGCCTCTTGTCATGCTTTTTGAATGGCACGAATCACTTGCCGGATTATGATTCCCATGTAGTCTCCGCCTCTTTCCGTAATGACGAGTCATCTACACATAGCACCCGGTCAGCGATGGGTCAGCGAAACCGAGCCCGAGCTGGGTCTGGGGATCATGCTCAAGGTTGAATTCAAACGCGTTGAGGTCATGTTCCCCGCTGCCAGCGAACAGCGGCAATATGCGCTCGACAGCGCACCGCTGCGCAGGGTCGCCCTGAAGGCCGGCGAGCAGTTGGAAACCCATGAGGGGGAGGCTCTGGAGATCGACGAGGTGCTGGAGGTGGACCACCTGCTCGTCTACCTCTGCGGTCAGCGTGAAGTGAGGGAGTCCGAGCTTTCCGACAGAATGAGTTTCAGCCGGCCCGAGGACCGGCTTCTGGGCGGTCGTGTCGACGACCTCAAGACCTACGACTTGCGGGTCGAGGCTTTGAAAAAGCAATGCGAGGTGATGCAGTCGCCGGTGCGCGGGTTTGTCGGGGGCAGGGTGGATATGATTTCCCACCAGATGTATATTGCCGGGGAAGTGGCGTCGCGACTGGCGCCACGGGTGCTGTTGGCGGACGAAGTCGGGCTCGGGAAAACGATTGAAGCCTGCCTGATCATGCATCGGCTGCATCTCACCGGACGGGCCGACCGTGTCTTGATTCTGTTGCCGGAGCCACTGCTGCACCAGTGGTTTGTCGAGTTGCTGCGTCGTTTCAACCTGCTCTTCAGCCTCTTCGACGAGGTGCGTTGTCAATCGATTGAGCACGGCGACGCTGCGGCTAACCCGTTTCTCGATAGTCAGCTGGTGCTGTGTAGTGTGGACTTTCTGGCAGGTAATCCGATCCGGGCGCGGCAGGCGATCGATGCCGGCTGGGATTTGCTGATCGTGGATGAAGCGCACCACCTGGAGTGGAGTGCGGAGGCGCCGAGTGCGGCGTACCAGCTGGTCGAATCGCTGGCGGCCGAAACCGAGGGCCTGTTATTGCTGACCGCAACCCCGCGCCAGCTTGGGCCGGAGGGACACTTCGCCCGGCTCCGTCTACTCGATCCCGAGCGCTACGTTGACATTGAGAAATTCCAGGACGAGGCGACGCACTACGAAAAGGTCGCGGATGCGGTCGGGCGGCTGCAGTCGGGAGAAACCCTGAGTGCTGCCGACCGCGCCCTGTTTACGGCGCAGTCGGAGCGTGTGCACGACCACTGTCTCGCGCTTGATGCTGGTGATGAGTCCGCCCGCGAGCCGCTGATACGTGAGCTTCTGGATACTTTTGGTACGGGTCGTGTCATGTTCCGCAACACACGCGCGGCGCTCAGCGGGTTCCCCGAGCGCAAGGCGCATCTGGTTGCCCTCGACAGGAGTGGTGATGAGCTGGAAAGCAAAATCCAGTGGCTGGTGAAGCTTCTCAAGGAGTTGGGCGAGGCCAAGGTGCTGTTGATCTGCCGCACCCGCGAACTGGCCGAGGAAATCTCCACCCGACTGCAGACGGTGGTCAATGTGAAATGCGCGCACTTTCACGAGGGCATGAACTTGCTTCAGCGCGACCGCTCGGCGGCGTATTTCTCTGAAGACGACGGCGCACGTATTTTGATTTGCTCTGAGATCGGGAGCGAGGGGCGGAACTTCCAGTTTGCGCATCACCTCGTGTTGTTTGATTTGCCCGATGATCCTGAGTTGTTGGAGCAGCGGATTGGCCGCCTCGACCGGATTGGCCAGACGGAAACCATCAACATCCACGTGCCGTACCAAGTGGGGACCCACGGTGAGGTATTGGCCCGCTGGTATCATGAGGGCTTGAGTGCGTTTGAGCACAGCCTGCACGGTGCCACGGAAATCATCCGCGAACTCGGGGGCGCGCCCTCCGGGGAGCTGGCCTCGCTGGATGCCCTGATTGAGGAGTCGCAAGCCTGTCGCGCGCGCGTTTCACAACGGCTCGAGCGTGGTTATGATCGGCTGTTGGAATTAAACTCAAGCCGACCCGAGCAGGCGCAGCAGCGTATTACGGAAATCACGGCCATGGACCGGGACCAGGGGTCCGAGGCATTTTTGCTCAGACTATGGGACCACTTTGGGCTGCATATTGAGGAACTCGTGGACCGGTCTTACCTGCTGCTTCCCGGTCACCTCATCACCGATGCTTTTCCCGCCCTGCCTGATGACGGCTTGAATGTCACCTTTGATCGCACCCGGGCACTGTCGCGGGAGGACGCCTCATTCATGAGCTGGGACCATCCGGTGGCGCGTACGGCGCTTGAGCTGCTGCTGACATCAGAGGCGGGTAACTCGTCCTTCGGCGTCTGGGAGGGTGCCCCGCAGAAGGGGATCTTGCTGGAAACCTATGCGGTGATCGAATGTATTGCCCCCGCCGCCCTGCACAGTGACCGGTTTCTGCCGGTGACGCCGGTGCGTGTGCTGGTCGATCACGCGGGTGGGGATCTCACCACCGGCACTGAGGTGGACAGCGGGAAACTTCGCGCCGGCAACCTGCACAAGCTTTTGGACCAGGATGCGTTCCGGCGCAAGATTCTGCCGATGATGCTGGCCAAGTCGCACGAGATAGCGGCGGGGAAAATGCAATCGGTGGTGGCTGCGGCGATCGACCGATCTGATGCGCATCTGGGTCAGGAAATCGACCGCCTGATCGCCCTCGGTGAGATCAACGACCATGTCAGCGACGATGAGATCGTGGCATTGCGTCGTCAGCGTGATGCGCTGCATCAGGCGATTGCCAAGTCCCGGCTCAGGCTTGACTCGGTGCGGGTCATTTGGTGCCAGCCGTAGAGAAAGCTTGAGCCTGCGCGGAATTGGCCTATTTTCTGCCCACCGAAACAATTCGGTCAACCACCAATCACCAATCACGAATCACTATGGGAAGAGCCTTTGAAGCACGCCGCGCCGGCAAGGAAAAGCGCTGGGGCGAGATGTCCAGATTATATCCGAAACTTGGGAAAATCATCACCATGGCCGCCAAGGCCGGGGGATCCGACCCGAACTCGAACACTGCCCTGAAAACAGCGGTGAACAATGCCAAGGCACAGAACATGCCGAAGGATAATATCGACAAAGCGATCAAACGTGCCACCGCCAGTGATGCGGCGAACTACGATGAATTGAGCTACGAGGGGAAAGGCCCGCACGGCGCCCTGATCTGGGTGGAATGCGCCACGGACAACAACACCCGCACCGTGGCCAACGTCAAAATGATCTTTAACAAAAATGGTGGCCAGGTGGTTAACAATGGCTCACTCGATTTTATGTTCACCCGCAAGTCGGTGATCGAATTTACCAAATCCGACGCGATTGACCTCGAGGAACTTGAACTCAACCTGATCGAGTTCGGTCTCGAGGAAATGGACGTCCAGGACGATCGCGTCGTGGTTTACGGAGAATTCACCAGCTTTGGCGA
>JARFRT010000175.1 GCA_029287105.1 Akkermansiaceae bacterium
CTGCGCAGAAGCTGATCACCACGACGAACATCGACTGGATGCAGGATGATTTTTCGGTGATTCGAATGGCTGATTTACAAAGCGCGCAAGACACGCGAGATGCGCAAACCTAACGAGGCCGGGCACCATGAATTCAACGAATATGAAGCTGTCACGTCTTTCGCCTGATTCCCAGTGGAACAAGGGGAGCTCGGAGGAGCGGGGCTTCGTTGGTTTCGATTTTTTCCGGAGTTGAAAATCAATGGCTGAAAAAGAAACCATGATCATCGAAAGCAGAGCCGGGCCGTTGGAGAAGATCGGTCATGCGGTTCTGCGGCGGATGGGCAGGACGTGTCCGCACGGCGTGACCTGGGACGAACAGCGGGTGCTGACTGCGGATGAGCAGGCCCAGCTGAAAATGATTGCGCGCTGGACGGTGGTTCGTGCCGGGCTGGCGGGGGCACTGTCGGCGATCATTGCGGCGGTTGCGGCGGTGTATGCCGAGGGGGTGTTTTCTGGTCACGCGCTCAACTACTGGCTGGTGTTTGGGGGGATGTCATTGGTGGCCGCCACCTTTGAAGTGGGATTTCTCTATTACGATGCCTTACGGGCGGTGCACCGGATTTCGTCGGTGTGTGATGTCGAGCTGTTTCCCGAAAATGAGGAAAGGTCGCGGATGGCGGGGGTGATGGTGCGGGCTGCGATGGAACTTCCCAATCCTCCCGACCGGGATCCCTATGTGAACCCGTTCCGTCAGGCTTCGAAACTACGTGTGCTCACCGGGGAGCTGCTCTATAAAGGGAAGATCCTCGCGACCAATGCCCTGGCGAAGGTGCTGGTGCGGAAGATTTTCATCCGGGGTGCGGCGCGTGCTTGGTTGGAGTTTGTCGCGGTGCCGGTGACGGCGGTTTGGAATGCGGTGGTGTGCTTCTGGGTGCTGAGGCAGGCGAGGATCCGCGCCATTGGTCCGTCGGCCCTGCTGCAGGTATTGCCCGATCGGTTGTCGCAACTGGAGGCAAAGGTCGCACAGGCGGCGCAGCGGGCGGTCGGATGCTGTGTATCGGCAAGCCGGGACCTTCACCCGAACCACAGGTGCATGCTGGAAATGATGCGGAAACATACAACGGTCATGGTGACGGATCTGGCCGATGATCATGAGGAGTTTTTGCGGAACCTGGCCGCTTTAAATCAACATGGCCGGGGTATTGTGCTGGATATCCTTGTATTGGCAATTGTCGTCGACGGCCGGATTTCCCAAGGGGAAAAATTACTCCTCCAGGATGCGCTTAAGGTTCACGGCGCCGACCCCGTGGATGATCGGCTCAGGCAGGCGCTGCATAGCTTCCGCCGCGGTCACGGTGTACCATCGCTTTATGGTGGCACTCAGTCAGAAGGTGCGCACACTCCCCAGGCCTCCGTCGGCATGGATGATTTGGCCGGTGACGAAGCGTGATGCGTCAGAAAGCAGCCAGGCTGCCAGGCTGGCGATCTCCTCCGGCTTGCCGATGCGTTTGAGCGGGTGGCGGTCGGCCGACGCCTGATGCTTCGGTTCGGTATCAACGAGTTTCTCCGCGAGGGGGGTGTTGGTGAGCGAGGGGGCAATGGCATTGACCCGGATGCCGGGTGCCAGCTCCGCGGCGAGCGCGCGTGTTAACCCCTCCACGGCCCCTTTGGCCATGGCGATCGAGGCGTGGAATGGGAGGCCCGTTTGCGCGGCGACGCTGGAAAATAGAACCACGGAGGCGGTGTCCGCCCTTTTCAGCGCCGGCAGGGCCTGCTGCAACGTGGTGGCCGCGCCGACTGCGTTGAGTTCAAACTCGGCGATCATTTCCTCCCGGCTGAGGCGATGGAATGGTTTCAGGTTAATCGAACCGGGACAGTAAACCAGGCCGTCGAGCTGGTCCGGGAGTTCCAAGGTGTCGCCCGAGGTGGCGTCATAGCTTTGATGCGCGAAGGCGGACGGCTCGCGGGATGCGGTCAGAACCTGGTGGCCCGACTGCTGAAGTTGGCGCGCCAGTTTTTCACCGATGCCTGAGTTGCCGCCGATGATAAGAGTGGTTTTCATGATGGGTCGGGTTGGTGGGGGCTCGGCCACCCGTTGGCAAGTTGACGTGCCATGCGGGGGAAGAGGATGAAGTGAAAGGGGGCGGTGGCATACCAGTAGACCCGACCGAACAGGCCCAGTGGCCGGAACGTGGCTGTTTGTTTCAGTTCATCCTTGGAGATGTTAAACTCCAGCCATGCCTCGCCGGGGAGTTTCATTTCAGCGTAGAGGATCAGTCGGCCTGCCTGTCGGTCAGCGACGAGCACGCGCCAGAAATCCAGGGCGTCGCCCGGTTTGAGTTCGGTGGTGTCCCGCCGCCCCCGGCGCATGCCAATGCCGCCAACGAACTTGTCGAGCAGGCCGCGCAGTTTCCATGCCCATGTCATACTCGGCCAACCACGTCTGCCCCCGATCGACCATACGGCCGCGATGACTTCTGCTTGGTCGGCGGTGAGCCGGACGGTCTGGCTGTCTGACAGGACGCCGTATTCCGGCACTTGGATGTTGCTGATTTGCTCGGGGCGGAGTTTTCCCGTGGACATGGCGCCATACCAGGTCGACGGGACGCGATTTTGGGCGATCCGTGAAAAAGCCAGGTCGATGGCCTCGCGGTAGCTCAGCAAATCCTGTGGGATGATCGATTGAATCGCGTGTTCTTGGCAGACCGTTTCCATGTGCAGGCTGCCGACCAGAGCCTTGGCGAGTTGGTAGTTGGTTGCCGTGACCAGACTCAGCCAGTAGGACGACAGCCGGGGGGTGAAAAAGGGAGTCGGGATGATGATGCGAAACAGTCCGCGTGCGTCAGCGTACTGGCTCATCATGTCGCGGTAACTGAGTTGGTCGGGGCCTCCTATATCAAAGCTCCGGTTCAGGCATTCCGGATGGCTGAGGACGCCTGTCAGGTATGCAAGCACATTGCGGATGGCAATGGGCTGGCAGCGGGTGAGCGTCCACTGGGGGGTGATCATGACCGGAAGTTTTTCGACAAGGTCGCGAATGATTTCGAATGAGGCCGAGCCGGAGCCGACGATGATGGAGGCGCGCAATGTTGTCAGGGGTATTTGACTTTCGGCGAGCAGGTCGGCGACCCGTTGCCTTGATTCCAAATGCACGGAGAGTGTGTCATTCTTGGGGATGATACCTGAGAGATAGATGATCTGCTTGCAGTTCGTCGGCTTGATCCACTCGATGAAGTGCCGTGCGCAACGTTCCTCTTTTTCGGCGAAGCCTTTGCCCGAACCCATGGAGTGAATCAGGTAATAGGCGGCATCAATATCATCCGGGCAGGCTGACGACTGATCGTCGGAGAGGAAATCATGCTCAACAATTTCGAGACGGTCTCCAAACATCGCGCACGTTTTTTGATCGAGCCTTTGCTTGTTCCTGACCACGGCCACCACACGGTGCTCGGTCGAACTCAGCTCTGAGAGTAGCCGTAAGCCAATGTATCCATTCGCGCCTGTGATGAGAATTTTCATGATGCTGCTGTCTTGGGGGAATCGGTCAATGAGGTGCCGTTGCCCTGTGGTTGCGTATGTTGAGTAACTCCGGGGTGAGTCCTGAAATCGTGGGGACCGTGACCGCGTCGATCTTGGCGAGCGTGTCGCGATACCCCTCGATGCCACTGCCGCCGACCAGTATCGGCAAGCCCTTGCGCACGAGCTTGCGGAGTCTTAGCAGCTCCAATTCAACTTGGGGGTCGTCGGCAGGATAAACAATGCTGAGTAACACGGCATCCGCCCTGGTTCTGAGGGCGGCACCCGCTATTTCATCTGCGGGGAGGGACGGGCCAAGGTAGACAATGTGCCACCCCGATTTCCTGGCCTGACGCGCGCCGATGTATGCGCCCAGTTCGTGAAGCTGCCCGGCAGGAGTGGTGACAATCAGGATCGGGGCATTCTCTTCCGGAGTGAAGGAGCGCATGCTGTTGGCAAGGTACTGCTTGATGAAGCTGGTGGCGGCATGTTCGCCCGCGCTGGTGAGGCTGCCATTATGCCAGTCATTACCGACTTGCTGGATCACGGGGATGACAACCAGCTCGAGCAGGCCGGAGTATCCGAGGGTGAGACTCGCCTCGTCGAAAATACCCTCGAGGGCGGTTTGGTCGTAGTTTCTGATGGCGGTGGCGGCAGCCTGAATCAAATGGCTCACCTCTCCGGCTGCCGCGGCGACCCGCGGGTCGCTTTCCTGGGTCGCTATACCATGCAGCAGCCCATCGAGCTCGGCATCTTGCAACTTGGCGATGTGGCCGATCGTGTAGCCTTTTTGAGTCAGCTTCGAAAGCGTCTGGAGCCGACTGATATCGGTGTCGGTGTAGAGCCGGCGGTTGGTTTCGGTGCGCTGCGGCTTGACGGCGCCGTAGCGTTTTTCCCACACACGGATGACATGGGCACTCAAGCCTGTGAGGGTGGTGGCGGCTTTAATTCCGTGCGTGTTCATGATCTTTTTTCTAGACACAAATTAAACATGGGGATGGGGGGAGGGCACAAGCAAATAGACCGGGGGGATGTGTCAGGTGGAAATAAAAAACAGTGGCGCGATGTTGGTCGCGCCACTGTAGTTCTTCGACTGCCAAACTGACAATGGCAATGGATCTGCAACAATCCGACTAGGGAAGGATGACGCTGTCGATTACGTGGATGACCCCATTGGAGCCGACGATGTCGGTGGTGACCACCTGCGCCTTGTCAATCGTGACGGCGCCCTTGGCAACCTTGATTTCGAGCGTGGAGCCCTGCAGTGTCAGGGCCTCGCCGGTCGTCACATCAGCGGCCATCACCTTGCCGGGGACCACGTGGTACTTGAGGATCGCTGCGAGCTTGTCCTTGTTCTCGGGCTTGAGCAGGGACTCGACGGTGCCGGCGGGGAGTTTGGCGAATGCCTCGTTGGTCGGGGCGAAGATGGTGAAGGGGCCGTCTCCGTTGAGGGCTTCGACGAGGCCGGCGGCTTTAACCGCGGCGACCAGCGTGGTGAAGTTCTTGTTGCCTGCCGCAATCGCGACCAGGGTCTTTTCGTGGGTGGCCGTGGCAGCGGTGCTGACGGTCATGACGGTGGTTTTCGACTGCGCGGTCTTGTTCCCGCATTGGCCGGCGAAAGTGGTCGCGGTGGTCAGGCTGCAGGTGAGGAGGGCGGCACAGGTTAGTTTCGTGGACTTGTTCATGGTTCTGTTGGTTTTGTGGTTTTGTTGTTGGTATCGGCGGCACATCAGGTGCTTGCGATGAGACAATAAATAGACAGAAAATGGACAACGTCAACCTAAATTCGATAAAATGTCGAAATAATGTCAAATAAAAAGCTGAAACGAGGGTGGTTCTGGTCGCGAAGGGCCGGAAAACGAGCTGATTTAAGGGGTGCAATCGACTCATTATGAGTGTTTTGGATGCCATCCCTGAACAGATAGACAAATTTCATTGACTCCGGACAAATAATAGACAAAACTGCTACACCAACCCAAATACAACCCATGAGCATTATCCTACTTAACAGCACCCTCGTCCTATTCGCCGCAAGCATCATCGCGCATGCCGGTGAGCCGCCCTCAAAAACACTGGACGATTTTAACAAGACCCGGGCGGCCGGCACCTGGATGAGTGTCAATGACGGCGTGATGGGAGGTGTCTCCCGGGGAGGCCAGCGAGTCAGTCCGGAGCACACGCTCGTTTTCAAGGGGGAGATCTCCCTGAAGAACAACGGCGGCTTCTCCTCCATACGGACTTCCGGCGAGAAGCTCGACCTGTCCGGCTATGACGGACTTGAGATCAAAGTCAAAGGGGACGGCCGCATGTACTACCTCACCGCCCGGGCGAGTGGCCGCCGGATGCTCGCATTCTGGAGCCCGATCCAGACGGTCAAGGGCGAGTGGCAGGTGGTCCGTGTTCCCTTTGACGCCTTTTATGCGACCTACATGGGCAAAACAATCCCGGTGATGAAGCTCAACACGAAGAAGGTCACCAGCGTGGGACTGATGCTCTATGATAAAAAAGCCGGGCCGTTTGTCATCGAGGCGGATTCCATCAAGGCATATAAAAACATCGAGGTGGATTAGTGAATCCGCGCCACTGTGCTTGGTTGAATTTTAGCTGACCGGTGAGTGGCGGGGGCGGCGCTGGTTAGCGGCGGGGCTGGTTCCTGTCGCGGTTTACAGGGTCAGGCAGCCCGGGCAGTTCTGGGCGAAGTGGCCGGGGGTGATCTCCTCCAGGGGAGGTGGCGAATCTGTGCGGCAGCGGGAGGCGTCTCCCAGGGTGTTTCGTTCGTGAAATGCGCAGCCGGCGGGTGGGTGCGAGAGGTCGGGCGGCATGCCGGGGATGGTGTAGAGTTCCTCGCCCTTGTCGTGGGTGGCGGGGATGCTTTTGAGCAGGGCGCGGGTGTAGGCGTGCAGCGGGTTGTTGAATAGTTCGTTGGTCTCGGCGCGCTCGATGATGCGGCCGGCATACATGACGTTGACTTCATCGCATGTCTGGTGCACCACGGCGAGGTCATGGGTGATGAGGATGACGGCGGTGCCGAGTTCCTTTTGGCGATCCTTGATCAGGTCGAGCACTTGTTTTTGCACGGTGACGTCGAGCGCGGTGGTGGGTTCGTCGCAGATGAGGAGTTCGGGCCGGGTGATCAGGGCCATGGCGATCATGACGCGCTGGCGCATGCCGCCGGAGAATTCGTGCGGGTAGGACTGGATCCGTTTTTCGGGTTCCGGGATGCCGACTTCGGCAAGGGCGTCGATGGCCTTGTGCAGGGCGGCCTTGCCCTTGATGCCGTCGTGGATTTCCAGGGGTTCGGTGAGTTGGGTCGATATTTTGAGAAACGGGTTGAGCGAGGTCATCGGATCCTGGAAGATCATGGAAACACGTTTGCCCCGGATCGCGCGCAGTTGTTTTGTTTTGGCCTGGAGTAGGTCGGTGCCGTCGAAGATGGCCTTGCCGGAATGGATTTTCCCGGGAGGCTGGGGGATGAGCCCGATGAGTGAATAGCAGGTCACGGATTTACCCGAGCCGGACTCGCCGACGATTCCGACGGTTTGCCCCTTGTCGACGGAGAACGAGACGTCCTCGACGGCGCGGACGGTGCCATTGCGGGTGTGGAAACGGGTGGTGAGATGGGAGACGTCGAGAAGGGGCATCGGGGGTCGTGTTGCTCGGCGGAATTACCTGATCCGGAAGTATCTGGATTGGGGCTTATTACGCAAGGGTGAATTTTTCGAGGGGGTAAAACGGGAGCGCCAGAACCGTCGCTTTTTGCCGGATGGGATGAAGCCCGATGCGGTTTGCCGCGGAATGCTAACATCCCAATGCCCTTTTACACGCATTGGCGCGCTCAAGTGCCTCGTCGATGGTGTCACCCATGAAGGTGACATGGCCCATTTTCCGTCGCGGTTTTGCGTGGCTTTTGCCGTAGAGGTGAAGCTTGGCGCCGGGGGTTTTGAGGACCGGTGTCCAGTCGGGAGCTGTCGTTTCGCTTGGCCATAGGTCGCCTAACAAATTCCACATCACGGCGGGTTTGATTAAACGGGTGCTGCCGAGTGGGAGGTCGCAAATGACCCGGAGTTGCTGTTCGAACTGGGAGCACTCGCAGGCATCCAGGGTGTGGTGGCCGGAGTTGTGCGGCCGGGGTGCCATTTCGTTGACCAGCAGTTGTCCTTGCTGGTCGAGGAAGAATTCGACGCCAATCACGCCTGTGTAACCGAGTGCCTGGGTAACCCTGGTGGCAATCGTCCGGGCTTCGTCCAGCAATGCCTGCGGCAAGCGGGCCGGGACAATGGATACATCGAGGATGTGGTCGCGGTGTTCGTTTTCCGCGGGGTCGTAGGTGACCGTGGATCCATCCTGGCCCCGTGCCACCATCACGGAGAGTTCCGCGGCGAGGTCGATTCTCTGTTCCACGATGGCCCTGCCGCCACCGAAATCCTGCCACAGTTGATCTGCGCTGGCGCGGGCCGGCTCGGAGCGAACCAGCATCTGCCCTTTGCCGTCGTAGCCCGACTCCACGGTTTTCAGTATCACGTCGCCCGCAATGTCGCGTAGTGCGGCGGCCAGGCCCTCGGCGCAGTCAACGATGCGGAATTCGGCGGTGGGGATGCCGTGATCCGCGAGGAATGATTTTTCCAGTTCGCGGTTTTGGCAGACGGACACCGCTTCGGTGCCGGGGATCAACGGGACGTGCGCGGCCACTTTTTCAAGCAATTCGCGCGGTATGTTTTCAAACTCAACGGTGGCGACGTCGACCTGGTCGATGAACCGCTGCAGGGTGTCGGGGCAGTCGAATGGCTGGGTCAGGATGTGGTCCGCCAGACGGGCTGCGCCGGAAACGTCTCCGCCGGTCCATTTGATGACACGAAATCCCATGCGGCGGGCTTCGAGGGCCAGCATGCGGCCAAGCTGTCCGCCGCCCAATACCCCGATACAGGTTTCAGAATCGTAGTTCATGATCGCTTAGCCTTGGGGTGGGTTCACCGGGGGGAGGGTGCCCTCCTCAATCTTCCGGCGCTGGGTTTCACGGAAGCGGGCAAGCTTCTCGGCAAGTTCCTCGTTGCCGGTGGCCGCGAGCATGGCGACCGCAAACAGGCCGGCATTGACGGCTCCTGCCTGGCCGATGGCAAAGGTGGCTGTCGGGATGCCGGCGGGCATTTGCACAATCGATAATAACGAGTCGATGCCGTTCAGTGTGCTCGACTTGACCGGGACGGCCAACACCGGGAGGTGGGTGATGGCGGCGGCCATGCCGGGAAGGTGCGCTGCCCCACCGGCGCCTGCGATCAGACACTGCAGCCCGCGAGATGCGGCCGACTCAGCGTAATCATAGAGCAACCGGGGTGTGCGGTGGGCGCTGACCACCCGCGCTTCCCAGGCGACGTCGAAGTCGGAAAGCGTGCGTGCGGTGTGTTCGAGGGTGGGCCAGTCCGACTGACTGCCCATGATGATTCCGATACGTGGGTTGGTTGCGTTCATGTGTTGCCAATGTGTGAAGTTTTTCTTATTCGTTCCCAGGTTCGGCATCGTTTAATACTTCTTCTGCGAATTTTCCCCGGCGTAGGACGCTGACCTCGCTGAGGTAGGCGATGACGGCATAGTTTTCCATATACTGGTCTCCGACGCGATTGAGGATGCGGTCGGCGGTTTCCGCTGAGACGATGGTGTCGATCTGGATATTGCGCCCTTCCCAATCGGACGCGTTGACGCCGCGTGAGCCCTCGCCTTCACATGCGGTGAGGGTGTAGCCAGTGGCGCCTTCCTGCCTGATGATTTTGAGGAGTCCCTCCTTGAGGAGTCGTTCAGCGACGAGGGTGACTTTTTTTAGTGGAATGTTCATCATGTGATGGTGGTTAGCCAGTCGGCGACCCTCATGAATAATGGGATGCCGACAAGCAGGTTAAACGGGAAGGTGATTCCCAGTGCAAGTGTTAAGTAAATTCCCGGGCTTGCTTCCGGCAGTGCGATACGGACTGCCGCGGGGGCGGCGATATAGGACGCGCTGCCAACCATCGCACCGAGCACGGCGGCACCACCGGGTGACATGCCGACCATGATCCCCGCAGTGGTTCCCACGATGCCGTGAAGGGTGGGGATGAGGCAGCCCAGAGCAATGAGTCTCCAGCCGGCGTTGGTCATGTCCTTCATGCGTCCTGCCGCCACCGTGCCAAGCTCAAGGAGGAAGAGGCAGAGCACGCCCTTGAATGGATCGATGAAAAACGGGGCGACCGCAGAGATTTTTTCCGGTCCACAGGCCGTGCCGATGACCAGGCCGCCGATGAGCAGGAAGATGCTTTTTCCCGTCAGGACATCATGCACCGCAGTGCCAAGGCTACCGGAGCCCTTGCCGCGTGCAAGCACCAGACCGACGATGATTCCCGGCACTTCCAGCAGTGCCACCAATGCGGCCAGATAACCCTCCGTTTGTAATCCCGCCATTTTGGCGGCTTCAATCGATGCCAGGAAAGTCACGGCGGAAACCGAGCCATAATGCGCGGCGGTGGCGGCTGCGTCAGTCTGGTTGAGTCGGCCGCCCTTGCGCATCATGTAGTAGGCCGACAAGGGGGTAAGCACTCCGAGAACGAGGGTGACAACGGCGGGGCCGAGGAGCTCCATGACCGGTGTCTGGGCAACGGCAACGCCGCCCTTGAGCCCGATCGCAAGCAATAGGTAGATTGACAGGCTCTGGTAAACGGCATCGGGTAGCTGGAAGTCGCTTTTCACCCAGCGGGCAACCGCCCCCAGCACAAAGCAGAGTACGATAGGCGAGATGAGGTTTTGTAGGGCAAGGTCCATGGTTCAGTAGGGGCGCGCGTTAGGCGGCGGCCACTTCCTAGAGGAGGGGCAAGATACGTGCAAGATAAAACATGAAACAAAATGCATGTATTTTGTTACATGCATTAAATTGCAGGTAATATGGCCTGTTTTACGTCGAGGCAGGGCTGTCTGGAGCTGGTTCAACCTAAGCTAAAGACTGCAGGTAAGCCTCATGAATGGCAAGCGCTTCCTCCTTGCCGTAGTTCCTTTTTTCGGAACACCCCCAGACCACGCCGGGCCAGGCGGGGTCGCCTGGGGAGCGGGCGACGATGTGGATGTGGAGTTGCGGGACAATGTTGCCGATGGCGGCGACGTTGAGTTTGTCCGGCTGGAAATGGGACTGCACAAAGCCAGACAGTTGGCGGATGGTGAAGCAGACCGAAGCGTAGTCGGCGGCTTCCAACTGGTGGAGCTCGGTGATGCTTTCGTCGACCTCCGGCACGAGGATGAACCATGGGAACAAGGCATTGTCCTTGAGCAGGACGCGGCAGATGCCGGTGGTGCCAAAGTCAAATCCTCCGGCGGCGAGTCGTTCGTTGAGATGGAAGGCCATGGCGTGTATGGGGGGTTACTTTCTCCGCTTCTTCTCATCGGTGGCATTGCGCGAGCGGACCGAGAAGGTGATGGGGATGCCGGGGGTGGGATGGTCCTCGCGGAGGCGATTGGTGAGGTACTGTTCGTAGTTCTCCTGCATCAGACGCTTGTCGTTGACAAAGAGGATGTAGGTCGGCACCGGGATGGCGGTGTAGCGGTCGTTGATGGCGGTGGTGGCGTAGAGCAGCTTGAGGCGCTTCGACCCCTTTTTCGCCTGGGGTGGTTTTTTCTCGAAGGCGGCACCGAGGAAACGGTTGAGCTTGCCGGTCGTGATCGGTTCCTGCGCATGCTTGCGGATCTCGGCGAGCTTGGCGAAAACGAGACCGATCGATTGTTTCTTCAAGGCGGAAACACAAACGTAGGGGGCGTAGGCGAGGAAGAACAGCTCGTTGCGGACGTGTTCGGTGGCCTCCTCGAGGCGGACGTTTTTCTGGGCACCGGGGTGGTAGAGGTCGAATTTGTTGAGGACGATCAGGCACGGTTTTTTCTCGTCCTGGATCATGCGGGCAATCTTGCGGTCCTGCGCGGAGACGCCCTCGGCGCAATCGATGACCAACAGGCAGATGTCGGCGCGGCGGATCGAGCGCTCGGCGCGCATGGCCGAGAAGACCTCGACGGAGGAATCCATCTTGGTGCGGCGGCGCAGGCCTGCGGTGTCAATCAGGGTGTGCAACTCGCCCAGGAACTCGTAAGGGACGTCGACGGCGTCACGGGTGGTGCCGGCGATATCGGAGACGATGGTGCGGTCGTCCTTGAGGATGGCATTGATCAGTGACGACTTGCCGGCGTTGGGTCTGCCGACAATGGCGATCTTGAGGCCCTCCCTTTTGACCACCTCCTCGGCTTCCTCGATGTCGCGCTGGAGGGGTTCGATGACCTGGTCGATGGCGTCCGCGAGTTGGTCCATGTTTTTGCCCAGCTCGGCGGATGTCGGGATGCCCGACCCGTATCCCAGCGACGCAAAATCGCCGGTGAGTTGCTCCTGTTTTTCGTTGTCGGCCTTATTGATGACGAGTTGGACGGGAGCTTTGGATTTGCGCAGTTTCTGCGCGAGGGTCTGGTCGATGGAGGTGATGCCGTCCTTGGCGTCGACGATGAAGAGGATCAGGTCCGCTGTTTGCATCGCGATGTCAGCCTCGGTGCTGACCGCCGCGCCAAAACCATCATCGAGGGTTGCCCCGATGCCGCCGGTATCGATCAAGGTGCACGGGGTGTTGGTGATGTGGCAGGGCGCGGAAATCCGGTCGCGGGTGACGCCGGGCTGATCGTGGACGATGGCGATACGGCGACCGGCGAGGCGGTTGAAAAGGGCGGATTTGCCGACGTTGGGTCGGCCGACAATGGCTACAGTGGGCATGGGGAAATGAGTAAATGGATGATTGGGAAATGAACGAATGGGGATGGTCGCCGCGGAGCTGGCGGGATAATCGGCTTTTGTTGTTCAAGAGCCGGGGTTTTCCACCTCGTGGTGGTCCTGGAGCTGGTGGAGTCCTTGGCGGAAGTATTCGATGCCGGACCAGACGGTGAAGATGGTGGCGGCGATGGTGGGGTAGAGGGGGGAGAAGGGGATGAATTTCAGCATCACCCAGCCGAGCAGCAGCATCTGGGTGAAGGTGCAGATTTTGCCGGTCCAGTGGGGACGGATGGGGACGTGCTGGTTGAAGTAGTGCAGAATGGCGATGCCGCCAATGATAATGATGTCGCGGGCGATCATTAGTGCGGTGAACCAGATCGGGATGTGCCAGCCTTCGCCCCAAGGGACAAAGGTGAGTACGATGATGCCGGTGAGCAGCAACACCTTGTCGGCAATGGGGTCCATGAAGGCGCCGAACTTCGAGCGCTGGTTGAAGTGGCGCGCGATGTAGCCGTCGATGCCGTCGCTTACCGAGGCGAAGATAAACACGCCCACGGCCCACCAGCGGATGGTTTCCTCCGGGGTGCCGGCTTTGACGCTCTCGCCGTAGTAAACGGCCAGCACGGCAAAAACGGGGGCGCAGAGGAGGCGGCCCAGCGTGATTTTGGATGCCAGGGTCATGGGGCAGGCAGTTTGACGGCAGATTGCCGATCTTTGAAGTTTTTAATGTGAATGATTGCCTTTTGCCGATCCCGGGCGTGTGATGGCGCTTGTGAACCAGTCTGAAATTAAAAGCCGCTTGGCGGCGATGGGGGTGATGCCATCGAAGAAGCTTGGCCAGAATTTTCTGATCGATGAAAATGTGGCGCGCTGGATTGTGGATCAGCTCGAGGTGGCGCCCGGGGATACCGTGGTCGAAGTCGGGCCGGGAACCGGGGCGTTGACCGAACACGTGGTGGAAATCGCCGACAAGGTGATTCTTGTCGAGTTTGACGCGCGGCTGGCGGAGGGGCTGAAAAACCGCTATGAGGGGAATGCCAAGGTGGAGGTGCATCATCACGATGGTGCCAGGTTCGATGTCAGGATGCTGTACCAATACCAGCCTGTGAAGCTGCTGGGGAATTTGCCCTACTCGGCCGGAGGGGCGATTATGCGCAATTTCATGAAGCGGCCGTCCCCGGTTTGCCGTGCGGTGCTGATGCTGCAGAAGGAGTTTATTGATCGCATCATCGCCGAGCCGCGCACCAAGGCCTACGGGGTGCTGTCCCTTCGGATGCAGAGCGAGTGGGTGAGCCGACCGGTGAAGACGATCCCGCCCCAGGCATTTTTCCCCAGGCCATTGATCGATTCCACGGTGATGGTTTGTGAGCCGCGCGAGGACGATTTGCCGGTGTATGATGCGCGGCTTTTCGACGAGATGGTTAGGCGTGGGTTTGCGCAGCGCAGGAAGCAGGTGCGCAAACAAATGCCCGACACCGGAGATTGGGAGGAGGCCGCCAGATTGATCGGGGTGCCCGAGACCGCGCGTGCGGAGGAAATCAGCCTTGAGCAGTGGGTGGCGCTCACCAGGTATTACGATGACCACCCGCTCAAAGATCATCCCCAGGATGGTGACGAGGTTTTCGATGTGGTGGATGAGGCCGACAATGTGCTCAGGCAGGAAACCCGCGATGTGGTCCACCGGGACGGCTTGCTCCACCGGGCCGTGCATGTCTTTGTCTTTAATAAGCGCAAGGAGTTGTTCTTGCAGAAACGTTCACGGCTCAAGGACAAGAACCCGGGTGTGTGGGGGTCCAGCGCGGCAGGCCACCTGAATGCGGGGGAGAGTTATGAGTCGACCGCGGTGCGTGAACTGTCCGAGGAACTCGGGATTCATGATGCGGAGGTGCAGGAGATCGGGGAGGTGGCGGCTTGTGAAAACACGGGTTGGGAGCATATCCGGATGTATGTGGCCCGTCATGATGGCGCCGTGCGCTTCCCCTGCAGTGAGGTCGAGACGGGGCAGTGGTTTTCCCTGGATGAGGCACGCGCCTGGATTGCGGCAAGACCTCAGGATTTTTCCAGCGGGTTTATCGAATGCTGGCAGGTGTTCGGCGCGATGTTGGCCGAAACAATACCCTCTGCCGAGGGGTCGTGAATGTCGCCCCGGCATCGCCTTGCGGGTGCCGGTCCGCTTGCCGGGCTTCTTGCCCGTAGCCATGATTGGGAATGGCAGGGCGTGGTAGGTCCAACAGGAGTCGAACCTGTATCTACGGCTTCGGAGGCCGCTATTCTATCCATTGAACTATGGACCCGTTCACGTAATTGAGCACATCAAAAACATCGGGGGATGACTGAATCAGCGCGGCAGTATGTGCCGAACGCGGGCAATGCCTACTGTGTGATGCGGCCCTAGTCAAGAGGTGAGTTCGGGCAATTCAAGGAAATGATTATTTTGGAATTTACTCCTTTACTCTAAGAAGATGATTAGCAGAATCGTCCCACCCGTTGATTGCATTCAACGAACAATCATTGTTCACGAGCAGTCACAAAGCAAATCCCCGTCACCTACCCACCTACTACACACCAGTATGAAACAAACATCCTACCGATCCCTTAAAACCGTTGTTCTCACAGTATCGACAGCGTTTTTCTCAACTGCAACCCTGTTTGCTGCACCCGAGCCCGAGGGCAGTGTCCTGAAGCGTTACGTGCTTGATGGCGGTTGGCCGATGATCCTCATTGGCCTGCTTATCATCGCGCTCATCGCGCTCTGCGTATTCAACTTCATGAACCTGAGCAGGACCAAGTTCGCCCCAGCCGACCTCAAGGCCGGTCTCATGGAGCACATGGTTAACTGCCGCATCCGCTCGGCCATTGAATTGGGCGCCTCCCATCCGAGCTACCTCGGACGGATGATGGCCTACGCCCTGCCCAACGTGGACGCACGCCGTCCCGAAGATCTGGGTCGAGACTATGTCGAGGATGCCATTGCCGACTTCACCATCAACGAAAACCGCAAGAGCATGACGTTGATTTACTACATCTCCTTGATTGCCCAGGCAGCGCCGATGCTGGGACTGTTTGGAACGGTTCTTGGTATGGTCGGTGCGTTTGGCACGCTCGCAAGTGGCGATGGGTCGGCTGACCCCTCGATGCTGGCCGGTGATATTTCCGTCGCACTCCTGACCACGCTCTGGGGTCTGGTTACCGCCATCCCGTCACTCACGGCCTACTTCTTTTTCAAGAACAAGTTGAACAACCTTGTTGCCGAATGCCATCACTCGGCTGAAGAGTTGCTGAATGCATCGATTCAGACGGTCAATGGTGATGCGCATCTGGCTAAGATTCCCGAGGGTATCGCCGTTTAGTTTCCGGGTGCCGCGAGTGACCCAATCCGTGCAGGACCGGGCGACCCCCGACCCGCAGGGAGCACTTTCCAGAGTGTGAAATGACCTCCAGGCACCTAATATCAAACAGCAAACCACGAAAGGAAACCTAACTATGTCATCCAAAAAATTACACACTGCCGCGGCAGGTAGTGAAGATGAGTTAAAGGTGGATATGTCGCCCATGATCGACATGGTCTTCCTTCTGCTCATTTTCTTCATTGTTGCATCCACCGTCATTGTGGTGAAGCAGGACCCGAAGGTGAAACCACCGGTCGCAGATAAGTCGAAGAAGCCGAAGGACGGCAAGGGCCGGATCGTGATTAACATCCGTGAGGATGGCACCTATCTTGCCGAAACCGGAGATATTACTTTCGACGATGCAGAAGCCATCGGAAAGTATGTCGAAGAGAAAAAGGCGATCGAGGAAGGCAAAGGGCTTGTTCCCATTGTTCACCTGCGCGGTGACGAGGGGGTTCCCTTTAAACACGTACGCACCGTCATCCGGGCCGCCGCCAAGGCGGGTGTGGATAACGTGATTTTCTCGGTCTACGGATTCGAGAAAAAATAACACCAAGACCAAACACTATTTATTATGGCTCGCAAAAAGAAAGCTGACAATTTGGAGGAAGATGAACCGGGGTTGGACATATCCTCCCTGATTGACGTTTGTTTCCTCCTCCTCATTTACTTCCTTGTCACCACCACCATCCAGCCTCGTGAACAGGACCTGAAGATGTCACTGCCGGCGGCGGCGCCCAGTGACGAGCCTCCGGTGCTGGCACCGATGTTCATCAAGGTCGAGAAAAGCGGACAGATATTCATCAACACCGGCCCTGCCCAGGAGCTGGTGGAGGAGGGCACCGATAACCGTAAACTTGCGGAACTGACCATGCGGCTCAAAGGTTACGTGGCAACTGCGCGTGCAAGTGCCCAGGAACCGCTCGTGCAGATATGGGCCGATGGAGAGGCGAAGCAGCAACGAATTGTCGATGTGCTCAACTGCCTTTCCGGGGCAGAGATCTCGAAAGTTACTTTCACGGATCTGGTGGACGCCCCCTAGGTTCGCTGCTCATTCTCCACACGTTGATGACGGTCGGGTGTTTTTGACCTAATGGATTGACTGCCTCCAGCGTTGGTAATGTGAAGAGCCTGGGCAACGAGCCTGGTTCGGCGGCATCCCAACCATTGAAGTAGGGAAGGGAGACGTCAGATTGGGAGAACACGGCCGGCGAACGCTTCAAGCCCGATTTCCCCCCTGACTCTTTTTTCCAACTTGCCACCGTTCTTCTGCTCCATAGTCTACAGTCTACCGAATACCCACTCCAGAATCTCAATGAGGCCCGCCGGTCGCGGCGACCACAATGGTTTTGACCAACTCACGTTCAGCCCCTATCCTACACACACCTCAACGCCTCAGCGCAGTACCATTATGAATACGATGTTTAAACGATCTTCTTTCACCCGTGCCCTTGTCGGTATCTCACTCGCATTGGTTGCGATGGTCGGCACCGTGAAGGCACAAAACCTCCAGACCCAGATGTCCCAGGCGAACAAGGCGTGGGAAGACGGCCGGTATGAAAAATGCCAGGCTTTGTTCAATCGGATTGTCACCGTTTATGGCGGCCGGGCTCCGATGCTATATGGCCCCAAGTTCGGGGTGATCTGGTACCGTAAAGGGCTCTGTGAGTTGAGGCTCGCGGGCATTGCCAAGCGCGATAACCAACTCGACGCTGCCGGCAAGTGGTTTGACCTGGCGGCCAAGTCTTTCGAGGCCTGCTACACGAAATTCCCCAATGGTGCGGCCGGAATGCCGCAGTCGAACAACGGTTCGCACAAGGCCAGCCTGCAACGCTGGGCAGAGGCGAACATGGGCAAGGGCGAGTATCAGGAAGCCATCAAACTCTATAAGAAATTCCTCGCCGAACGTGATCCGAACCGTGACAAAGTTCTGCCAACACCCGGCGGGTTTTACATCAACCTCGCCATCTGCCACTTCCTGATGGATGAACCCAAGATCCAGGACGGCATCCGGCATTTTGAGACGGCGTTGAAAAACAAAGATAAAATGCTCACCGCAGACGGTGGCATTGTGGCCGGATTCCTCGCCCTCTCCCAGGCGGTGATCCAGGAAAAGAATGAGCAGGCGATGCTCGACTTTCTCGAGAAAAACCGTGCGGACATCACCCTGGAGCCGTACCAGATGTATGAATTTACCCCGCTGTTTATGAAGCTTGCAGGGAACTCTCTCGAAGCGGATATGTACATCGCAGCCTTCAATCTTTATGCGCTTATCCCGGGCACCGAGGACGCCATCCAGGACATTAAGGTCCGTCTTAACCAGCTTCCCGACCGCCGTGGCATCAAGGACGGGCTGAAGATTATCGAGGTGGAGCGCCTGGAAAAGGGGCTGGCCAAGCTGGAAGAGAAGCAGCGATCAGGTGACCCGGACGACGTCGGCGTGCTGAGTGCCATGTGTTATCTCCACGATCAAGCGGGTAACCAGCGCGGTGTCTATGGTGCGCTTGAGCAACTGGAGCTCTACTACAACAAGAGCAAAAGGCGTGAACAAAACCTCTTCAGCCTCGTGCGGGTCTCCTCACTCATCGGCGAGATCATGGATACCGAGCATTACGGGAGCATTTTCCTCAAGGATTTCCCTGAAAGTGACAAGGTGGAAAGTGTCCGCCGACTGATGTTATCCAGCCTGTTTTTCGGGGGTGAATACAAGAAGAGCCTCGAAGTCGCTGAAATCCTGATCGACAAAGTGGACAAGGGGACTGAACAGCACGATATCTGCCTGTTTGTCCTTGGCGGCAGTCACTTCTACCTCGGGAACTTCGAGCAGGCCCAACCCTTCCTCGAACAGCACGTTAAAGAGTATCCCAAGAGCAAGCTGATCATGCATTCGGAGTATTTTGGTGGGTCCAATCTGACTCGCCTCCAGTACTGGGAAAAAGCAGCCGTTCTGCTCGATGCCTTCCTCGCGAAGTACCCCGAGCCCGACAAGAACATCTATCTGCCGAATGCGCTCTATGACCGCGCCAACTGCCATTTCTCGGAGAGCCAGTATGAGCCGGCCCTGGTGATTCTCAATCGCCTTGAAAAGGACTTCTCAGGTAGCGCGGTCATTGACATGGCTTACAACATGAAGGGGAACATCCTGGAGAGCACGTCTGAACTCGAAGAGGCTGAGAAATACTACAAGATGGCACTCGAGGTCGCTGAAAAGCGCGAAAACAAAATCGTTGCGGGCGAGGCGCTCAGTTATCTCGTAGGCATGCTCGGCGTCGAGACACGCGGTGATAAGAAACAGCCGAACCCCCGCATCAAGGACGCGGTGCCATGGTATGACAAATTCATGAAGGAATATCCGACTTCCCCGTACAAACCACAGGTCATGGTGTATGGCATGGCTGCGATGAAAGCCGTCGGTCGCGGTCAGGAAGGTCTGGATAACCTTCAGGCCACCATTACCGAGCTTGCTGGAAAAGAGCGCCAGAATTTCCTCGAGGAATGCGTCAATGCCTTTTCCAAGGCCTACCTCGAGTTTGAAGGCAACACTCCTGAGAAGTTGAAGGATCTCTATTACAACTTCCCCGGAATCAACCTTGCGAACAAGAAAACCCTGGCCCTTCTCCGTATCGCTTGCATAGGCGTGTTTGAGGATGAGATCAAGAAGGCTACGGCGGAGAAGAATGACAATCTTGTCCAGCTCTATAACTCCGGGATCAAGGCGCTTTTCAATGATCTGAAAGTCACCTTCCAACCCAAGGACCTGACCAACTTTGTGCTGCTCCGCATCGGTGACTACCTGCGGGAAAAAACATCCGCGCCCAAGCAGGCACTTCCCTATTATGAGGAGCTGCTCAGCCGCGACGACAAGTTTGGTGAGTTCAAGGCCCTGATGGGTATCGCGGATGTCCTGGGACGTTCGGACAACGTGGCCGATAATAAAAAGGCGATCACAAGTCTGGTGGAGGTGATGGATCGAGCCAAGGATGATCCAGCAACGCAGGAAACCTCGCTCTTCCGCCTCGTTGAGATCCTGTCTCTTA
>JARFRT010000279.1 GCA_029287105.1 Akkermansiaceae bacterium
ATCCCGTGTCTGTCGCGGGGTGTCGTCGTCGCTGCTGACCGGAGCCTTGGCCGCCTGCCTGACCCTGCTGTCTGGCGGCGTGGCGAGTGCCCAGCTGTCGCAAGCCGAGTTTAAAAAGCCACCCATGTCTGCCCGCCCCTCAGCGCTCTGGACGTGGTTGAACGGTCACGTCGATCACCGCCAAATCACCCGCGAGCTGGAGGAAATGAAGGCCAAGGGGATGCGCGGCGCGATCATCTGGGACCTCGGCAGCATTATCGATCCCGAGAAAATCATCCCGAAGGGACCGGCATTCCTCGGGCCGGAGTCGCTCGTTTCCATCCACCACGCCATGGACGAGGCCGACCGCCTGGGGCTCGAACTCGGCATCGTTGCCGCCAGTAGCTGGAATTCCGGTGGCCCGTGGATCACGCCGAAGGATGCCAGCAAGCAACTGCTCTGGAGCGAATTGCGGGTCAAGGGGCCGAAGCCGTTTTCCGCCGTCCTTCCCCTACCGGAAAAAACCAAACAACACTTCAAGGATGTGACCGTGCTGGCGGTGCCGGTGTCGACGAACAAGACGATCGTCAGCGCCGACGCCCCGCTCCGGCTCGATGGAAAACTCGACGCAGACGGCCGCTTGACATGGGCGGTGCCCGCAGGTGAGTGGAGCATCCTGCGCTTCGTCAGCAATAACACCGGGCAGAACCTCAACTGCCCGAGCCCGAATTCGAGCGGCCTCCTCATCGATCACTTAAGTCGACAGGCAACCGATGCCCACATTAACCATATGCTGGATACAATCCTCAAGGGAAGGAACGGGCCCGGCCCACTCAAGACCCTGATGCTCGACAGCTACGAAGTCCGGTCGGCTGACGACTGGACCCCCGCCTTTGCCAAGGAGTTCACGGCTCGCAACGGCTATGACCCAATCCCCTACCTGCCTGCGCTGGCCGGTTGGAAATTCGGCAGCGAAAACATGAGCGAACGCTTCTTGCACGACTATCATAAAATGGTCGGCGACCTCCTTGTCGATAACCACTACGCGCGCGCCCAGGAGCTTGTCAACCAACGCGGAATGTTGCTCCTCTCCGAAGCAGGCCACGGTGGACACGCCAGGGTCGACCCGCTCAAGGCACTCGGCGCCTCCGATATCCCGATGGGTGAGTTTTGGAACCACCGCAAGAACTGGGTGACCAAGGAAGCCGCCAGCGCCGCCCATATCTATGGTAAAAAACTGGTGGACTCCGAGACGCTGACCGGCTGGCGGCACTGGCAGGATGGTCCTGCAGCCTACAAACGCCTCTTCGACATCGCCCTGTGTGCGGGTCTGAACCGGGTGACTTTCCACACCTTTGCCCACAACCCACCCTCGGCCGGACTCCCCGGCTTTGCGTATCACGCCGGTGAGCATTTTAATGTCAACTCGACTTGGTGGCAGCAGGCCGGTCCGATGCTCGAAGACATGTCCCGCTCTTGTCACCTGCTCCAGCAGGGGCGCTTCGTTGCGGACGTTTGCGTCTACTATGGGGATAATGCACCCAACCTTGTGCCCGCCAGACGTATCGCTCCCACCATTGAACCGAGGTGGAGTGACGACCACTGTCTCCACTGTGGCGGAGAGCAACCGGTCAACCTCGATTCCCTCGGCGATGGATACGATTACGATTACGTCAACGAAGAGGTGATCCTGACCCGGATGAAAGTGCAGGACGGATTGCTGGTGTTGCCCGATGGCATGAACTACAAGCTCCTGGTGCTGCCCGACCGCAAGGCGATCTCACTCGCTGCATTGCGCCGGATCGGAGAGCTCGTGAAGGCCGGAGCCACGGTGGTCGGCAGGAAACCGGAACGATCTAATAGCCTTAAAGGGTTCCCTGACTGCGACCGCGAGGTACGCGAACTCGCCGACCGGATCTGGGGTGACTGTGACGGCGACCAAGTGCGCACCCACGCCTATGGCAAGGGTAAGGTGGTCTGGAACAAGCCGCTTAACGAAGTGCTGGCCGGGATGGGGGTGATACCTGACTTCAACGCTGAGAATGTTGAGAACGGCGACCGGCACATCGACTACATCCACCGCGCCACCGCCAAAGAGGATATTTTCTTCGTGTCTAACAGCTCAATGGCTCGCCAGCAGGTTAGTTGTCGGTTCCGGGTCGAGCCGGGTCGGGTTCCGGGCTTCTGGAATGCGGAGGATGGCAGCGTGAGCCCGTGCCACCTCTACGAAACGGGTGACGGCTTCGTCCGCCTCCCTCTTGATCTGCCTCCCGCATCGTCTATTTTCGTGGTCTTTCAAAAGGACTCCCGTGCCGATCATCTGGTGAAAATCGTCAGCGGGGTCGCGACAAAATCTCCGGCGGTCGAGGTGCTTGCCATGGATGCCAATGCTGTGCAGGTGCGGGTCCAGGCACCCGGCACCTACAGCGTTGAAACTGCCCGGGGCAGGACCGGCACGATCCTGGTGGATCAAGTGCCGGCTGACCAAGTGATCGAAGGTCCCTGGAAGGTGAGCTTTCCGGAAGAACGCGGGGCACCGGCCGAGGTCACCATGAAGACCCTCGCCGATTGGACCCAGTCCTCCGATCCGGGCGTTCGTTATTTTTCGGGAACCGCAACCTACCAGAAACGCTTCACGGTTCCCGGCCTGCACAGTCGGGCCGGTGCCTCGCTCATCCTCGACCTCGGCTCCGTCAAGGAGGTCGCTACCGTTAGACTCAACGGCAAAGACGTCGGGGTGTTGTGGAAACAACCCTACCGGATCGACATCGGCCGCTTCGTCAAGCCTGGGGAAAATCAGCTCGAAATCTCCGTTACCAACCTCTGGAACAACCGGATCGTGGGCGACCAGCAGACGGATACGGACCAAAAGATCACGCGCACCAACCTGAAGGGGAAATTCTCCGTTAAATCTCCCCTCCTGCCTTCTGGACTCATGGGTCCGGTGACGCTACGATCCTCGACAACGACCACAATCCGCCTGGAATAATGAAACCCACACGCTACCTATTGCCCGCTCTGGCCGCCCTTCTCTTTGTGCCCAGTGCATTTGCCCGGCCTTCAAAAAAAATGGCACTGCCGGATTTCACCAAGGGAGATCCCATTCCCGAGGGGGCGAATCATGATTGGAATCTTGGTGCCACCGGTATCCGTGGGTGGATGTTCAGCGATAAAATGGTGACCGCCGACGCTCGCCAGATTTCCATCACGAAAGTGGCCAAGGGATCCCCGGCTGACGGCGTGCTCGCGGTCGGCGATGTGATTCTCGGTGTCAACGGCAAACCGTTCTCTTACGACCCGCGCACCGAGATGGGCAAGGCACTCAGCATCGCCGAGTCCGAGGCCGGCGGGGGCAAGCTCCGGTTGATCCTCTGGCGCAATGGCAAGCAGGAATCGGTGGTCGTCAAACTTCCCGTGCTCGGCAGCTACAGCGCCACGGCACCGTATGATTGCCCGAAGTCCCAGCGCATTCTCGAACAAGGGTGCAAGGCGCTCGCCCAGCGGATCGCCGCCCCCAACTATCGTGAGAACCCGATCACCCGGTCACTGAATGCCCTCGCATTATTAGCCAGTGGCAATCCGGAATACCTGCCGCTGGTCAAGAAGGAGACGGAATGGGCAGCCGCCTACTCGGCCAACGGGATGCAGACCTGGTACTACGGCTATGTCATCATGCTGCTCGCGGAATACCAGATGGCAACCGGTGACGACTCGGTCACGCCGGGTCTGAAGAGGCTCGCGCTCGAAGCGGCCAAGGGGCAGAGCATCGTCGGCTCCTGGGGGCACAAATTCGCAGGCCCCGACGGTCGTCTCATCGGCTACGGGATGATGAATGCCCCGGGGCTGCCGCTGACCACCTCACTCGTGATGGCCCGCGCCGCCGGCGTCAAGGACCCTGCCATGAGCTACGCCATTGAGCGCAGCGCCCGCCTGCTGCGCTTTTACATCGGGATAGGTGCGGTTCCCTACGGTGATCACGGTCCCTGGATCGAGAACCACGAAGACAATGGCAAGTGCGGGATGGCTGCGGTCCTCTTTAACCTGCTCGACGAGCCCAAGGGTGCGGAATTTTTCTCGCGGATGAGTACCGCTTCCCACGGCTCGGAACGCGACACCGGCCATACCGGGAACTTCTTTAACATCCTCTGGTCGGTTCCCGGCGTGGCGCAGGCCGGCCCGCATGCCACCGGCGCTTGGATGAAGGAATTCGGTGCCTGGTACTTCGACCTCGCACGGCGCTCGGACGGCAGTTTCCCGCACCAAGGGCCGCCAGCCATGCGCAACGACAGCTATTCCAGCTGGGACTGCACCGGTGCATACCTCCTGTCGTATGCCATGCCGCTGAAGAAGATTTGGTTCACCGGCAAACGGCCGTCGGTCGCCCCGCAGGTTGATGCCGCTGCCGCGCAACAGCTCATTCTCGACGGGCGGGGATGGAGTAACAAGGACCGCCACAGCGCCTACGACAGGCTGAATGGCGACCCGCTCTTTGAACGTCTTGCCAGCTGGTCGCCGATCGTGCGCGAAAGGGCGGCCATGGCGCTTGCCCGGCGCAAGGGTGAAGCTCCGGTTGCCGTGCTGGTGAGCATGCTTGATTCTCCGGAACTCGACGCCCGCCTCGGTGCCTGTCAGGCTTTGGCCGCCCTTCGCGAACGTGGCGCACCTGCCGTTACCCACCTGCAAAACACCTTGAAGTCCAAGGACCTGTGGTTGCGGATCAAGGCCGCGGAGGCTCTGGCACGCATTGGCAAACCTGCCATGAAAGCGGTTCCCGAACTCCTTGAGCTGCTGGCACAGGTCGATGCCAAAAACGACCCGCGCGGGATGCAGCAGCGCTTTTTTGCTGCCGCCCTCTTCAATTCTCGCGGCGGCATGCTGGGCGGGTCACTCGACGGAGTCGATCGCGAATTGCTCTACAAGGCGGTGCGCGCCGGACTCAAAAACGAGGACGGTCGCACCCGGGGCAGCCTCGGCTCGGTTTACCGGAACCTATCTATCGAGGACATCAAACCACTGCTCCCCGCCATCCTCCAGGCCGTTGTCGAACCCGCCCCGAGCGGCATCATGTTTGCCGATCAAATCCGCATGGAGGGACTCAGCATCCTGGCCACCCATCGAATCGAGGAAGGGATCAGTGCCTGTGTGCAATACGCGCGTATGCAAAACCCTTGGGCCAGCGAGAAGCGCACACCGAGGCTGATGGAAATCCTGGCCAGCTACGGGGCCCACGCAAAACCATGCATTCCCGAGCTTAAGAAAATCGCTGCCAACTTCGCCGCGGGGGAGAAGAATTTCCCGATGAAACTAAGCCAGCAAAAGGCGGCGGCAGTCCGCGACGCCATCGGCGCAATCGAGGCCTCGAGTGAGCTGCCCAAGCTGATCCGCATCCAATAGTCATCCAAGTGGGGATGAACCGAACTTTCATCTAACAGAGGAAGTTTCAGCTCAAGAAATGATTTGTCATTTTTTGTGAGCCATGCTATATGACATTGTAAATACATCATTAGGACGTGCCATTGGGTCCAGCTGATGAGAAAACTTCTCAGTTCAAACCCAACCAGCGTCAGCTTAAGCCGTCACATGATCATGTGACTGGATGGCGGCGGGGATCATGAGACCGTAAACAAAATGGAGAGAATGGAGCCGCAATCACATGATACCCAGCCTAAAGGCTTCGCCCTGATCGCCACGATTTCGGTGATGGTTCTGTTGGTGATGATTGCGCTGGCGATGTTGAGCCTGAGCACGATTGAGCTGCGGGCCAGCCAGAATGGCCGGGCGATAGCCGAGGCCCAGGCTAACGCACGTATGGCGCTGATGATAGCCATTGGCGAACTGCAGAAGCAAATGGGCCCGGATCAACGCATCTCGGTGACGGCAGATCAACGCATTATGGCCGGCAGCGACGGCAGCGAGACATCCTCCACGGTGGGCAACCGCCAGTGGACCGGGGTTTTTGATTCCTGGCCGGCGACTTCGGACGTCCGGCCGACCCCCGTATTCCGCTCCTGGCTGGTCTCCGGGGACGCCAGCACGTTTGCCGAACTCAGCGCGGCGGAAACCGAACTGACAGGACCGGATGCCATTGAGTTGGTGGGTGAGGGCACCCTGGGCCCGGCTGTGGCAACCGGCCAAGTCAAGGTCCCCGCCGTGAATCTCGCTGCCAACGGAACCACGAACGGGCGCCTGGCCTGGTGGATCGGCGACCAAGGCGTGAAAGCCGCTGTGAAAATACCACCGCTTTCGAAAGCAATGTCCTTCGGCGTTCTCCGCAACAACGTGCAGTCCGCCCCACGCAATGCGATTGAGCTCACCGACACAGGAACCGTCAAACCGTTTGCCAATCTCGGGGTGGATGACCCTCGGCTACCACGCGTGACAAGCTGGCAGCAAGTCGCTTTTCTGGCATCCGACCTCAGCTCACCCCAGCCCTTGTTCCACGACCTCGCTGGCTCATCCACCGGGTTGCTGACCAACGTCCGCGCGGGCGGCTATCGCAAGGATCTCTCGATGAAAATGGAGACCTACACCAGCACACCCGATCTATCAGATCCGAAGAATGTGCTCTACACCGTAAGAAGTAGGATGACTGGGAATGATGAGGTGGGAATCAATTTCATGGAACTTTCGGGTCACTACCATCTTTATAAAGAACTCAAGTACGGTGGCTCATTAAATTACACGACCGGGGGTCGTATCCCCGCGAAGGCACCCTATCTTCAGACTAAAAATTCAGAGGTGGAAATTGCCAATGACTTGTGGGACAGGTTTAAGCATCCGATCACGATCAATTATCAGACGGTATTCTCCTTCGAAGTTGCCCCCCACCCCGAGGAAGGCGGGAAAAACGTCCTATGGCTGAATTTCGATCCGGTGGTGACGCTGTGGAATCCGCTCGATGTAGCCGTGGACATCCCCAAGCATGCAAGGTGGAATTACCTCTACTCATTCTGGATGATTCCTTACGATGTCAGTGTCTCGCTTAACGGTGGCCCTGAGCGCGTCTGCTCCATCCTGAAGACCTCGAACTGGAAAAATGATGCCAACTTTTTAAAACTGAATGCGGGGGTAGCAGAAACACTCACGCTCAAGCCTGGTGAGGTGGTAAAAATATCCCAGGAGGGCAACACCAGGTCTCAGAACAATAGAGGCCAAAGTGTCGGCGGCTGGCAGGGCTTCAATGGTAAAAAAGGTTTCAATTATGGCGGTGGATTCCGGGTGCCATTGCTTGATGCGAGTGAGCAGCGCATCATGGTTTCAGCCAATGATACGATTTCCTACTCTGCCATACCGAGAGCAGGTAGTGAGGGAAGAAACTCGCAACGCTTTTCCCTGACACATATCAACCTGACACTCGGCGGGAGAGGAGCAACCCACCATGGATACATGTCAGTCGACAGCCGGTCAGGTTATGCGCGTGTGCAGGTTGGAGAGGTCAGAAGCATGAATGATCAGAGAAGAATGCCAAACCCTCTGGACATTCAAGGTGATGAGCATCCTGAAGTTTATCCCACAATTGAGGGTCCGACGATGACACGTGATCTCACCGCGGCTGCATTGATCAATGACAAAGCAACTTTCATGATCCATTCCTATTTCGTAAAAACGGAGGAAGAAAATTTATCGGGGGCCAGGATGTTCTCACGCTTCAACCCACGTGCATACAGCCTCAATTTTTACGACTTATCCAAACGGGAACGTGACATGTTGCCGTTTGAAACCTTAATAACGGGTCTGACAAGTTGGTTCAACGCGCCCTTGGATGAGTCGATCAGCGGACAAGGATACTACGGCTCAAGTTTGGGTTCTCGCTTTGGCTCGAACTTTGTCGTCACACACTCAGTCCCGCGCCAGCCGATCATTTCTCTAGCCGCTTTTCAAAACTCATTTGCCAATGGATTCAACATGGATTCCAAACCCACGAACCTGAGGGGCAGCAGCGCTTCCATGAGTTATCCGCTTCAACCACAAATTTCTCATGCAATCGGCAATTCTCTGGCTCCATCAGTGATTCCATCAGACAAGACAACGAGTAACGTCTATGGTTATCCGGATCCACTTGCTGACCACTCCTATCTCGCCAACCGCGAACTGTGGGACGACTATTTTTTCTCAGGCATCACTCCGCAACCCACGCCAGCCTTCGCGCAGGCTCGTGACCAGAAGACGGTCGCTCTGGAGTTTTTTGAAGGTGACAAACCATTACCCGTGGCTCGCTACCTACCGGTGCTGGATGGGCGTGACGCCAGCGAACTTGTTAATTCTTTCTTCTCTGGCGTCACACCTAACGAGGACGCCATCACGAAGGTAGCCAGCCACCTGCGCGTGGATGGCATGTTCAATGTGAATTCCACATCGGTGGAAGCATGGAAGGCCCTGCTTGGATCACTGAAGGACCGGCCGATTGTTGTGCGCAACGAGTCGGGCGTGGAGTCGATTGCTGCAAAAGACGGCAAGACCCCGGTGGGGAACATTGGCGCACCAAGGGATATTATCATCAAAGACGAGTTGGCAAGGGAACCTGAGCAATGGTATGGCCGCCGCACGCTCACGGATGATGAACTTGATAACCTCGCGCGTGGCATCGTCAAGGAGGTGCGTAAACGCGGGCCCTTCCTCAGTCTGGCGGATTTCGTCAACCGCCGTGTCGGCACCGACAAGGAACTCGCCCGCGCCGGTGCAATCCAGAGCGCTCTTGATTCCGATGACGTCACCATCAACAAAAATCAGAACTCTGGCCGTGCCGTGAGCCAAGCGAACGCGAGCCGCTTCTCATTTCCGGAGGCAGAGGAGGGCGCGACAAATTACGGCGCTCCTTCCGTCGTTAAGCAGGGCGATATATTGACGCCCATCGCGCCGGTGCTCTCGGCCCGATCGGATAGCTTCATCATCCGTTCTTACGGAGAATCCACGGACAGTGCTGGCAAGGTAGTCGCGAAGGCATGGTGTGAGGCTGTGGTTGAGAGGGTCGGTGATTACATTGACGCGACGGATACACCGGAGAGACTTCCTGCGGATTTAAGCAAGACCGTCAACCGGAACTTCGGCCGACAGTTCAAAATCATTTCATTCCGTTGGCTTAATTCCCGTGAAATCTAAACATTTCCGTTCATGATAAGGCTTTTAATCACATGCGCAGTTCTTCTCCCCACCGTTGCCAGTACGATTGCGGCACCGGCAAAGGGCGAGGTGGAAGTTCGGTTCCTGGCGGAGAGGATTCCTGCCAATCTTGGCAAGGTCGTGCTCGCCAATAAAGAGACACGCTCCGATCCCTTCGACCTGCCGATGAACAACCTGTCGAGACCACAGAAGCCACCTGCCAGATTGTTCAGCGTCTGGGCGGTGGAACATAATAGATCAATCGCCACCATCCAACTCCCGGAGGAGGGCAATTCCTTTGTGGTGCTCCTTCTTCCATCGGCGAAGGGTGACTATTCACCCGTAGTCATGCCTTTCGATAACCCCAACTTCAAAGGAGGGGATATTTACTTTTACAACAACGCAAACAAGCCGGTTTTGGGTATGATCGGTAAGGCAAAGCTCTCGTTGAATCCCGGAAAAGGTACCGTTTTGACTCCGCGCGGGTTCGGGAACAAAAACTATTATCACGTCATGCTCGGAGTACGAGAGACGGAAGGGAATAAGGTGATCAAGTCGATGAAATGGCCGTCATCCAAGACGATGCGCAACTATGTCTTCTTCTTTGTTGATCCGATAAACAGACGTATCACTTTCCGTGGCGTGGATGAATTTATACCCAAGAAAATACCGAAAACTTAAGAAATACCTAAACCCTGAGCTGCCGCGGACCGAAGTGCTATCTCCGGCTCCGTCCCCCCCTTAAGGGGATCGGTTTAAACCATCACATGATCATGCGACTAGACGGCAGCGGTAATCTCGAGACAATGGCCAAAATGGAGAGAATGGAGTTACAATCACATCACACCCAGCCCAAAGGCTTCGCCCTGATCGCCACGATCTCGGTGATGGTGCTGCTGGTGATGATTGCGCTGGCGATGTTGAGCCTGAGCACGATCGAACTGCGGGCCAGCCAGAATGGCCGGGCGATGGCGGAGGCCCGGGCCAACGCCCGCATGGCCCTGATGATGGCCATCGGCGAATTGCAGAAATCGATGGGGCCAGACAGGAGAATCAGCGCGACATCCGAAATCCTCGCGACAGCGTCGACTGACATTGCCAAACCCAACACCACCGGGGTGTGGGAGTCGTGGTGGGATTTCGACCCGAATGCATCCCCCATTTACCGCGATGAGAAAACCAGTCGTTTCCAGCGATGGTTGGTTTCCAGTGCTGATGCCACGGGCCCCCGGTCCCTCGACTTTGCGACGAGTGCCTGGGACGGCAGAACCATCGAACTTGTAGGCTCCGGATCACTCGGGACCCATGCAACCGCTGCCGACAAAGTGACCGCCGGTCTGGTGTCGGTTTCCCAAAATGGAAAAGTCCAGGGTTCCTATGGCTGGCATGTTTCCGACGAATCGGTCAAAGCCCGCATCAATCTCTACCGCGATCCCAGCCGGAATACGACCCTGGCACAAAAGCGGGCCTTGCTGGCGGGCCACCGCCCGGACCCCTCGATGATCAAAGGGCCTGACGGCAACCTGCTGACCTCCTTTCCCACCGACCTCGATCAAACCGAATTCGCGACGGCCTCGGCCAGCGTTGGTAAAATCACCGACCTCAACCAGGCCGAATTGCTCGACCAGGCGAAAGGAAAGATCAAGCCGCTTCGCAATGACATCACGCCCTATTCGCTCGGGGTGATGTCCGACGTGCGCGGTGGCGGACTGAAACAGGATTTGTCCTCCATGTTCGAAATGGGCAGCGCTACTGCCACCACCCTGCCCCCCGAGTTCAGCAATAAAAAGCTGTACCAGTCGACGCACGGAATCACCGGCGTGTCCGACCCGAACTGGAGCGCGTTGGCCGGTTACTACAACTCGTTCCGGAATCTGACCAGTCCCGATACCAACCCGACCTTCGCTGTCAAATCAGGCACAACTTTCACCGATCCTGTGCCTGATGGATATAACCCGGCACCGGTCATCGCCAAGATCGACACCATCTTCAGTCTGGTGGGCAGGCCTTTGTCCGAGGTCGGTTGGGTCGACAAATCGAAATATGACTACTTCGTGGATTTGATCTTCACGCCCGTCGTCACCCTGCACAACCCCTATAACGTGAACGTTTCTTTCCACAAAATGGAGGTGACGTTCAAGAATATGCCGATTGCCTTCGAATTCACGATGACAGCAGGCGGAGCCGGACCCGCAGGAATGTCATCGGGCTCGAAGAGCGTGGTTCCGGGAAAATTTGAACCGCTCAACACCATGTATCAGATTCCGACCTATCGGGGAGATAAAAAGTTTGTCGTCAATATCGCCAATTGGGCCGACTCCCGGTCGCTCAAGGTAAACCAGGACATATCGGGTCCGATCATCATGAAGCCGGGACAAACTCTGGTTTGTGGACCGAGCCTACCTGCTGACTCATCCTTCTATAGAGATACTCGCTCCGGCTACAACGGCGATGCATACAACTGGCATGAAAATGACGCACGCGGAACCGGGAAAATCACTGAGAAGATCAAAGCAAGGCCTTCTTTCACCCCTGGCCTTGGATTCGAAACCTCGGCGGTCACGATCAGCAACACGCGCCACGGGTCGGGTATGGGGAGCTGGTGCAGCTATTTCATGCTGCGTGACCAGAAGATCAGTCCGAAAATTTCGCAGTCGACCGCAACCGACGAGTTCTATGTGGAATTCAAGATGCAGAGACCCTATTTCTACAACGATGCTCTTCATACAAGCACGGCTACAACCAACACGACCGATCTCGAACCATCGTTCGCCGTGACAGCCCAGCTCCAGGCTGCCGAAACGGACAGCCTCGTCGATTACGCCGATCTCCAGTTCGACTATGAGGATGACTCAAGTCTTAAGAATATTTTTGACCGGACATACCGCTATCCGCCCACGGGCTCCCTGACCGGTTCGAAAGTTGGAGCTCCGGGCGGGGTGCTCTACAGCGCACAAGGGGCTTATGTTCATCCGTTCGCCATTTTCTCAGCGTATACGCGCACAACTAACGGCGGTGTCTATGAAACCGGAAAACGCACCAAGAGTGGGATTGACAGTCCGCAGGTCAACTTGCTCAGAGACGGCCGTCTGGCCGGCAAACCCTTTCTTTTCCATAACCCGTCCCGGTCAAATTTCACCATGAATCTGGTCAACGAAAAACCAGGGGCTCAGGCTTATGAACTCAATTTCCAGCCGTTTTTGAGCAAGGGCGACTATCAGGACTACATGGATGTCGATGCCGCCAACCGGGTGCCGTCGCTCAGCGGAAACAAGACGACCACCGGTATCAAATCGGGAAGCTATCTCGAACTGCCCTCCGGTCCGCTGCAGACGATCGCCGACTTCCGCCGTTCCAACGCTCTCACCACCTCCTATCTGCCGCAGTTCGTGCAGCCGGTCGGCAATTCCCTGCTTCATCCGCTGATGTCTCCGGACAAAGTGATCGAAACCAATTCGAGCATCACGGCAACCGCTTTGCTGGATCATTCGGTACTGGCCAATCACGCTCTCTACGATCGCTTTTATTTCTCGACCTTTGCCACCCGCGGCAGCACCAAGCCGGATGCCGTGTTCGAGCAATTCCTCGACGGCAGCGCGCCCCTGGCGTCGCAGGCATTCCAGCCCTACCTACCGTCCGGTAAAACCGTGGCCAGCGCCAAGGGCGATCTTTTCAGCTCCGGCCTACCGAAGGCGACCGCCTATAAAAATGCGGCCGAATACCAGATGATCCGCGGCCCTTTCAATGTCAATTCAACGAGTGTGCAGGCGTGGAAGGCGGTCCTGGCATCGATGAATAAAACCGAAATCCACACACTCTGGGCGCGTACTTCCCAACTGGAGGCCTCGAACACTGGCGGGGTGCCGATCACCGCGATGTCGCTGCTCAACGGCGGAGCCATTGGTAGCGCCGGGGTGGATAGCTCGAAAATCGACAACGAAAGAACCAACGCCTGGAATGGCTATCGCGAACTTACCGAGGAGGAACTTGAGAATCTGGCGGTGAAAATTGTCGAGGAAGTGCGCGAGCGGGGACCCTTCCTTTCCATGTCGGAGTTTGTGAACCGTCAGGTTGGTCCGTCCGGGCCGCTGACCTTGAGTGGTGCACTGGAGGCAGCGATCGCCAAGGCTGGGATCAATGAAGCGGAAAATGCCGCATTTCCCGACACGTTTCTCAATCAGGTTCCGATCACCACACGCGATGTCAGCGACTCCAAGCTGTATGCCTACAAGACAGCGCAGGCCACCACCGGCAACCCGGCTGCGGGAGCTCCCGGCTGGGTCAACCAAGGGGATTTGCTGCGTCTCCTGGAGCCGTCTGCAACGGTGCGTGGCGACACCTTTGTCATCCGCGTCTATGGCGAGGCGCAGGACGCCCTTGGCAAGACCACTGCCCGCGCCTACGCCGAGGCCGTGGTGCAACGCGTGCCGGAATATCTGGATCCCGTGGACCGCCCGTCGCGCAATGCCTACACCGACACAGCGGCGGCCGCCGCCAACAAGACATTCGGGCGCCGCTTCAACGTCGTGTCATTCCGTTGGCTGTCGGATAGCGAAATCTGATTCACATGATCTACCCATTATCTCTCTCGATTCTAATTATTGCCGGGTTTTCACCGGTACTGCATGCCCAAGAAAAGGACAAGCCTGTCCCCGTGAAGTTTCGCGCGGCGTTGCACGATCCGGTTCACCCCGTCGCCAATCTTTTCTACACCGACGCGACAGGAGAAGTGGTCCCATTGAATTTCAGACCCAAGGATCTCACCGAAGCCTTGCTTACGGTTCCCGTCAATGGCTCGCTGGTGCTTTACGACAAGGCCGCCATCGACCCGGACAACCCTGCAGCGAGTTTGGCGGCAAGCGTCAAGCTTCCGCCGCATATCAAGCAGGCGATTGTCGTTGTCCTGCCGGCTCCGGCCGGCAAGAAACCGGCCTACCGGATGTTGCTCATCGACGACTCGAAAAAAGCCTTTCCCAAAGGTGAGTCGCGGGTGCTTCCACTGATCGGCGTGCAGACCGCCATCCAGGCCGGCGAGCACAAGCTGCCCGTGCAACCGGGGAAAATAACCAGAGTGCCACCCGTCAGGAAGGTCAATGCGTACAACATGGCCCAGACCAATTTCTATTATCAGAATGGCGGTTCATGGATGGCCTTCACTGAACGCCAATTACAGTATCTCGACGCTACCCGCCGCCTGTTCATTGTTCACGCCACACCCGGTGCCATGGCCCCGACGGTTACCACCATTGTGGACACCGCGCGCCCTGGGGCATCGCGCTGAACTGGTCCGCGTTTTGATTTGGGAGTCAGTCGATGGTTCGTGGAATGCTCTTGCTTTGTGTGGCGCTCTGTGTGGCGCAACAGCATTGCGCATTCCTTACACGCATTGCACTACTTTTACGAAACGTACGGGTCTGAGCGAAGATGGCTGGATCGCGATAAGTTAGATCGAGGTAAGCAGTTGCCGCGCCTTGTCAGCGACGACGGCGTCGCGGGCGTGGGAGAGTTTGGTGAAAAACCGATGTTCCAGGTGGAGCATCATCCGCAGTTGTTTTTGCCATTCGTGGGCGTCGGTATCGTTAGAGACCTGGGTGAATTTGAGGAAGAGGTCAAGGATTTCACCTTGCACGGCGGCTTCCGAGATGCCGAGGATTTCTATCAGAAATGGGAGGCATGGCACGGCGGCGGGCTGGACGCCCCCGGAGCAGAGTGCCACCCACAGCTCATGACTCGCTTTCATGGCGCGCGCCTCTTTGCGTGACGCCAGATTTTCCAGAATCTTGGGCACTGTCTTTTTAGACGCTGGTGAGCATTTGAATTGCTCCCAGGGCACCTCGCGTAATCGCATCCACAGTGAGTCGGCCATGTCCGGATGTTTAACAGATATCCACTGGGTGCAATAGGCAATAGCGACTTTTTCGTAGGCAATATTTCCTAAAAAACGATTCTTTCTTGAAACTTGTCGGGCTTTTGTATGTATATGAATCAGGAGCACAGGAGTCTCCTGTTCATTACCATCCTATCTATAATCATGTCATTACAACTCAACCGCCGTAAGTTTATCACCCAACTGGGTCTCGCCGGAGCGTCCACTCTTGGGTTTCCCTCCATCGTCCGTGGCCAGAACCTCAACAGCAAACTGCAGGTCGGCTTTGTGGCCGCCGGGGGCAGGGCAACCTTCCACCTCGACCAAGCCCATAAGCATGGCCTCCAGTGCGTGGCATTTGCCGAGATCGATAAACGGGTGTGGCAGAAAAATGTCCTGGCCAAGGAGGGCTGGGCCGCCGCCAAGGGATACACCGACTGGCGTGAATTGTTCCAGAACCACGGCAAGGAACTCGACGTTGTTTTTGTATCGACCCCCGACCACACCCACTTTGCGCCATCGATGACGGCCGTCTCAATGGGCATTCATTGTTACACGGAAAAGCCACTGACCTGGTCAGTGCGCGAAGCGCAACTGCTGACAGCGGCCTACAAGGCGAACCCGAAAGTGGTCACCCAGATGGGTAACCAGGGTCACGCCGGCGCAGGTTGGCGCACGGTCTATGATTATGTCAAAGCTGGCGCCATCGGCGATATTACCGAGTTCCACACCTGGACGAACCGACCCGTCTGGCCCCAGGGTGGCAAACGCCCCGAAGGTTCCGACCCGATTCCGCCTGAAGTCGACTGGGAGTCCTGGATCGGACCCGCCCCCATGCGTCCCTACAAGGAGAAAGCCTATCATCGCTTCAACTGGCGCGGCGTAACCGATTTCGGTTCCGGTGCCCTCGGCGACATGGCCTGCCACACTACCGACGGGATTTATGCCATGATGGACCCAGGTTACGCAGCCTCGAGCGAACCTATCTTTATGACCGGCCCCGTGGGTGACCAATTCCCGAGCGGGATGAGTGTGAAGGCGACTTACCGCGCCACAGCCGACCGCCCCGGCTTTGCCACCTACTGGTATGAAGGTAAAACGGTGGACGGCGGCAACAACATGCCGGAGACTCCCGAAGAGCTGAAAGTTGACAACAAGGAGCTGCCACGGACCGGCAACCTGATTATCGGGACGAAAGGAAAGATCCTCGTCCAAGGTGACTACTGGAACAGCCCGCGGATCATTCCCGAGGCCAAGCGCCGTGAGTTCGGCAAGCCGAAGCAGCTTCTCGAGCGTTCACCCGGGCACCATGAAGAATTCTTCATGGCCTGTCGTGGTGAAAAACCTCGCGAGTTCAGTCAATCGAACTTTGGCTACGCGGGCCCCATGACCGCCAACGTCCAGCTCGGCAACCTGAGCGCCCGCGCCGGCAAGAAACTCCTTCTCGACGAAAAGGGGGTGATCACCAGCGATCCCGCGATCAACGACCTCGCCTGGCGCGAACCCCGCAAAGGCTGGGGCCCCCTGGTGCAGAAAATCTGATTGGGCCTGTCTCAACGACCTGTTCCTACCGCCCTCGGTCACGTTTGCGATTCCACCGATCCGGTGGTCTCAATCGTGTGGCCTGAGAGCCGCCAGCCCCAAGGCCTCTGTGATTTCCACAGGGGCCTTTGCGGTGGCAGATACGACTGGAGCAGCCTGCACGGTCACCTTATCGAAATAATGACCGTTCAATCGGCACGTATCAGCGTACGTGCCGAAGTGTGGTGGGTTTCTGACTGCAATCGCGGGCTTTGGAAGGCGGTATGCGCCTCACTCGACGGCACGGAGTTGTATGAAGAACCTTTCTCCGGCGGGTACGGCGGAGAGAGTGACGGCCACCTTCTCAACATTGGTCACGGGAGTGTCCGGGGTTGCTGACTGGCCGGCGAGGGCGTCCTTGGTCCAGGTCACCAGATCGGTGGACGTCCACACCTCGTAGCTCAGTCCGGTCAGGGATGCATGACGTCGGGTGTAGCTGAAGGAGCCGTCGGCCCCGATCGGGGTGCTGATGGGATGCACGGCGGCGCCGCTGAGGGGATCAAGCCCCCAGATGCGGGCCTCGTCATTGGTCAGGCCGTTGCCGCTGAGGTCGGCATCCGGGTCGCTGAGATCCGCAGCGGGGAAGTCGGTGGCCCACGCGGTGTAGTCGGCCGGTGGCAGGGCGCCATTGAGCAGGTCGATCATCGCCCGGCCCATGGCATCACCGACCAGTGTGTAGGTTTCGGCGTTGTTGTTGTAGTGAAAGTCCTGCTTTCCCGGCGACTCGGCGAGCGTGCGCCAGTAGGGCAAGGTATTTACCGACTTCACGGTGCCGGCGAATCCCGGATATTGGGCCGGATCACCCACCGCCATCTGGCCATTGTGAACGAGTTGGTAATTCGCCGGTTTATCTCCTACGGCGCCGCCACCAAACCCGATACTGGCGACCACAAAAGGTGCATTCGGTGCGTTGAAGTCGGTGCGCAGGGAATGGATCAGGTTGACAAGATTCTGCTCATATCGAGGAGCATACACTCCGTCGGTATGATCCTTGTGACCTTGCCACCAGACAAAGCCTGCAATCTCATAACCCTGGGCCGCCCAATCCGGATAGAGCGTGTCGAAGTTGGCCAGAACGTCCGCTGCATTAGTGACCGCATCAAACCCGGCACCCGCCGGTGCCCAGTCGGACTCATCCAGGAAACACTCATCATACTGCTTGCCAGCATACCAGGTGACCGGGGTCGGGTTGGTGTCTGTGGTCAGCCACTTATTGGGAGTTTCCCCGTAACCGGCGTAGGTCATATCCCCAACGACGTATTGTGGACTTCCGGGTGGGTAAAAGTCCCAGCCAATGCTGCGGTTGCCCTGCGAGGCCTTGATGAGGAGGACCGGTTCTTCATGATACCAACCCATGATGTGTCCGAAACCGTGTTCCGGGCCGACCCGGTTACCTGTAATGCCGACTTGGAGCGGGCCATCGCCGATGGCTGAAATCACCCCCCTGTAGTAAACGTCATTACGTGTGCTGTAGGAACTGCCCTCGACCATGTGTGGGAACTTCTTGTCCCGCATCAGGATCGTCTCCATCGACCCCGGATTGATGCCGTAGGTGTAGCCGATCCCGACCATGTTCGACTGTCCCGCCATGATGTAAACCTTCACGGGTTTGTCGGCCGCGCCGGTCGTGCCATCCGGGTTGGGCAGCGGGTAGGGGACGTCCGGGGTTTCGGCGGCGCTGTTTGGATCGGTAAAGGTGGCGGCTATCTCATACCAGTCCCAAGCCCCATCGGCATCGCTATCAGCAAGATAGGGATCCGTGCCGGTGTTTGCGGCGCTGACGAAGACGTTGGTCTTGGTTTCAACCCCGTCCTTCAGGCCGTCGTCATCGTAGTCGGCGTCGATCGGATTGGTTCCGGTGTCGGACGCGGCGACCCAGGTTCCGGTGTTGGTTTCAACATCGTCCGGCAGACCGTCACCGTCGCTATCGGCATTGAGTGGATCGGTTGGAGGGCGCAAGCCGGCGGTGCCGGCAATCTCGGCACCGTCCTCGAGATGATCACCGTCCGAGTCGGGATTGTTCGGGTCCGTGCCGTACTGATACTCCTGCATGTTGGTCAGGCCGTCGCCGGCGCCGGCGTTTTCAAGATCGGCCGCGGGGTCGAGGTCGATGTTGGAGGGCGGGTTTGTGTGCGCCAGCTCATAGCTGTCCGGGAGGCCGTCAGCGTCCGTGTCGGTGATGTGGAACACAAACACGGCATCCTGGACAGGCACGCCTGTGGCGCTGCCGTCGAGGTATGAGTCGACTCTCCAGTAGTAGGTGTCTGCCGTCGGAGCGTTGACCGTGACGGAAGTTGTGTTGGCTCCTCCGGTGACCACTCTGGTGAAATCCGAGACCGGATCGGTGCCAAACCAGACATCGACATACACATCGGGATTGGTATTCGGGGGTATGTTGGTCCAACTGAGCAGCACATTACCGCCGGCAATGGTGACTCCGTCTGCGGGAGACGGCTGGAGGTCGTGTCCGCGGATCAGCCGGATGTTATCGTAGATGACGCTGTTGCTGCCTTTGATCAGCCGGATGCCGAGCTCTTTGTCGAGGCTTGGATTGCCGGCCGCTGCGGTGAACACGATGCTGTCGCTTTGCGACATGTCGGTTGTGGTCACAGTGCCATTGGCCGTGGCCAGGATGGTGCCGGGCCGGGTCGATTTTGCTTCCTTGCGGGCGGTGTCGTCATCGCTTGGGCTGAAGGCGACAAGCTCCATAATATAGCTGCCGCTCGCGGTGCCGGCCTGAACCGCCACATTGAAGGAAAGGGTGTAGGTGACGTCCTGGGTCAGGGTTTCGGACAGGGTCCCCTGCGCCGTGGTGAGTCCGGAGTTGGTGTAGTTGATCATGTAGCCTTGCTCGCCGTAGGGAGTGCTGAAGGCGGGTGTGGCGGGCCAGGCGACCGTTTCGTTGTAGAGTCCCCGGTTGGTCGCCCCGTAGCCGTTGCTGGCACCCACCCAGCCGGTGTCGGGCACGGTGTTGCTGGCAAAACCGGAGACGACCGGGCTTTCGAAGCTTTCGGAGAAGATCACTCCCGCGTTGGCCGACGTGCTGACCAGGGTAAGGGCTGCGATTGCAACTGCGGCGTGTTGGCAGAGGGGAGCTCTAGGTTTCATGGTCGGTTTCATTGTGGGCGTAAAAGTTTCGAGTATCGCCTGCGAGGAATAACCCAGCCTGCCGACAAAGTCAATGGGTCGACGCGGTGGTAAAAACGGGGGTGGTCGGCACACTCCAAGCGTACTGAAGTATAAGAAGAACCCCGAAAAGTTACGCAAAAAAAGGTGTTTTCCGCAGATTTGCGTAAAAAACGCCACTGGTGCCGCGGTTCGGGCGATGCGGCGGGAAGCCACGGCCACGTGCAGAAAGCCGGCTCAGGGTGCTTTTTCGAGCACGATCACGCATTCCAGATGCCTTGTCTGCGGAAACAGGTCGAAGGGTTGCACGGTGGTGAGCTGGTAGCCTGCGGTGAGGAACTCCTTGAGGTCGCGCATCTGGGTGGCGGGGTTGCAGGAGACGTAAACGACCTTGGCCGGGGAGAAGGCGAAGAGCTGGTCGAGAAACTCCTGGTTGCACCCCTTGCGCGGCGGGTCGATGACGACGGCGGTTTCGGCGGCGGGGAAGCTGATGTCCTCGAAGATGGCCTCGGCGCTGGCGGCACGGAAGGTGGTGTTGGTGATCTGGTTGAGTTGGGCGTTGCGCCGTGCCCAGTCGGCCGCGGTTTCACTGACCTCGACCCCGGTGACTTTTTCAAACCGATGGGCGAGGCAAAGTGAGAACAGGCCGGAGCCACAGTAGGCGTCGACCAGGAATTTGGCGCCGCCGGAGGACGCTTGTTCCGCGACGAACCCGGTGAACGCCGGGAGGATGAACGGGTTGTTTTGGAAGAAGTCGCCGGCGAGGAAGTGGAAGGTGACCGGGCCGTTGTCGGTTTCGACCATTTCGGTGATCGGGTTGCGGTGGTTGGTTTCGACACGGCCGTCGGTGGCGCGCAGCAGCAGGGTGGCGTCTTTTTTGTAGGCCTTGGCATTGGCGCGGGTTTCTTCCCGGATACGTGGCAGGGCGTCATTGATTTCGTCCATGGCGATCGGGCACTGGGGGACGTCGACGAGGTGGCTGCGTTGGCCGGCGAGGAGGAATCCGATGGCACCGATTTTGCCGTCGCGCGGGCGTTTGAAGTGCGGCGTGATCTTTGATCGGTAACCCCATTGTTTCGGGGACGGGATGGCGGGTGAGACGGTGGGTGTGACGCCGGCCATGTGTTGCAGGAGTTCCTCCACTTGCCTGGTTTTCCAGTCGAGTTGTTTCTCGTAGGAGAGGTGCTGGTACTGGCAGCCACCGCACTGGCCGAACAGTGGGCAGCGCGGGTCGAGCCGGTCGGGTGAAGGGTCGATAACGGTGACGAGGTCGGCCTGGCTGTGGCTTTTGTCGTTGCGGAAAATGCGTGCCAGCACTTTTTCGCCGGGCAGGGTGTGGGGGACAAAGACGACCCAGCCGACGCTTTCAGCGGGTTTGCGGCTCAGTCCGGGTACGGTGGATTGGAAGCCCGTTTCCTCGGAATCGACTGGCACACGGGCAATCCCGACGCCGAGATTACTGAGGGCGGTGATGGTTACCTCGATTTCCTGATGGTATTTAAACGGGTGGGGATTGAATTTCTTCGGCTCGCGCATGCACCTCGTTTAAGTTCCCCAACCTAAAAACCAAATACCAAATACCGGGATTGGTGGAATTTTTCCATAGGGCGGGATTGCAGACATGTCACACGGGGGCTAGGATGCCCCGGGTATGAAAGTCATTTTTGCCATGGCCGTGTTGATTGTCCCGACGGCGGCATTATCTGCCGAGGAGACGGAGATCTGGTATGATGCTTCGGGGACGGTGGTCAAGACGACCCGGCTGCAGCCGTCCGTGGAGCGCTTTGTGCCGGCCTGGGAAAGACGTGAGGCAGCGCGCCAGCGCGACCACCGGGGGCGGGTCCAGCGGACAAGGTCGGGCGATGGCTACCCTTTCCATTACTACGGCCACGGCTATGGCCACGGCTACAATGGTGGCTGTCGCCCCGGCTACGGTCGGCATCGGGGTTATGACGGAAACCGTCGTGGCGGTCGTTCATGGTTCCATTTCAACGGAACCTGCCCCAGGGGCGGTTGGTCGCTACGGGTGAGATTTTAGCAGGTATTGCGTCAACCCAGCCGGACGGCCCGGAGAGCCATCCCTGCCTGAAATATCTCCTATTGAGGATCGAGTTCGTCCTTGGGTGGGGTGGGCGTTTTTTCGGGGGCAGGGGCAGGAGCGGGTGCCACTTGAGGCGTGATTGCCACGCTGGGTCTGCTGTCGGGATTGCTGACGGATTGGATGCCGGTGCCGATGGATGACTCCTTGCCTTCGGCCAGCTGGGTAGCATCGGGGAGGTTCAGGTCATCCTTGGGGGTATGGAAAAGATCGAGGGGGTTGGCGGCTGTCACGGGTGCCACGGAAGTCCCGGCTGCCTTCCGGTTGACCGGTTGCTGGACGGGTTCTGTGACGGCTTCCTCCTCCTTGTTACCACACGAGGCGACTAACGCGACAAGGCCGGCGAGCAGGAGGGAGTTGGTGATGAGGTTCATGGCATGGAGGTCGCTTCGGGATGAGAGGCAAAAAGTGTGCCGGTCACTCATAAGTATCGTGGGGTCGACTGGCAATGAAGAAATTCAGCTGCCGCCGCGGATGCGGGCAGAAAACAGGCGACAGGGCCAGCCTGTCGCCTCAGTGAGAAACGGGTTTTGCCAGGGGGTTAAGCCGGGTTGCCGGCCTTCCCTTTCATCGAGGCGATGTGGCGGACAAGTTCGCGGGTTTCCTTTTGCCACTGGGCCATGGCTCTGCGGGAGACGGTCACCTTGTCCGAGATGGCCTGCTCGAGTTCCGAGTAGCTGTCGGTCAGGCGTTGGGAGAAATTGTGAAGCATCTCGGTCGCTTTTTCGGTGAGCGGATGGGATTCCTCGGGAGTGCCTACGACGGCGAGACGGCGGGCCGCCTGACGCTTTGCCTCGCGCATCTCTGCCAGCAGGATTTTTTCATCGGCAACACGGCGCAGGTCGCTGGTGAGCCCGAGTTTGGAGAGTAGCCAGATCATCCACTTGGTGGGATCGAACTGCCATGGCTTAACGCCATTGCGGTAGTCGTGCTGGAAGGCGTGGTGGTAGTTGTGGTAGCCCTCGCCGCAGGTGAAGACGGCCATGATGGCGCTGTCGCGTGCGGTGTTCTCGGTGTTGTAGGGGCGTTTGCCGATGGTGTGGCAAAGTGAGTTGATAAAGAAGGTGCAGTGCTGGACGACCACGATGCGGAGGATGCCGGCGAGCAGGAAGCCGCCGAGGGCGTATTGCCAGGTCGGCTGGACGGCGTAGGCGATCAGGGTCGGGATGATGAGGCCGACCACAAAGCCGATCCAGTGCACGTACTTGTGTTGCCACACGACGAGTTTATCCTTAAGCAGGTCATTGACGTTGTTGACGGGCTGCTCGGGTTTCATTTTGAAAATGAGCCAGCCGATGTGGGCCCACATGAATCCCTTGGAGATATCGTAGGGGTCGTCGTCGTGATCGACGTGTTTGTGGTGCTTGCGGTGGTCGGCGGACCAATCGAGGCAGGAGTTCTCAAACGCGCAGGCGCCAAAGACCAGGGTGGCGAGCTTGACCGGCCACTTGGCCTTGAAAGCGAGATGGGAAAAGAGGCGGTGGTAGCCGAGCGTGATGCTCATGGTGGTGGCTGACGCGTAGAAGAAGAACATCCCGAACTGGAACCAGTCGAGACCGAAGTGCCAGAGGTAGATGGGCACCGCGATCAGGGCGGTGAGCGCGGTGAAGATGAGGAAGATACTGGTGATCCAGTTGATGCGGTTAAATGGGATTTTAAACATAATGTGGAGAAAGGCGTGTTGCGAGGGCCTCACTGAGGCCGAATCCGGTTTCTCTACACGGGATGGAGGTTCGAGTCAAGACCAGACCCACAAGATAAGTGCGTTTAAAAAGACCGACTTGTTGGTGCCGAGCGCTCAAACGCCTCTAGTTGCAGCGTTCCCAGAGGGTGACCAGGGAGACGGACCACTGGAATTTTCGGGCCGTTTCCCGGATTAAAAAGGGCTCGTCGGCATGATTCTTCAGTCTGAAAGCGGGGCTTAGCTGTTGTTTGAGCCAGGTGAAGGTGTCGCAGTCCGGCTGCTGGTCGGGGGGCGTGAATTCGTCGAGCCAGGTGCAGGGGGTGGCAAGCACAAGGTGGCCGCCGGGCCGGACAAGGTCGGGCAGTCGGCGCAGAAGCCGGGTCGGCTCGGGCAGTCGGCAGATCAGGTTGGCGGCGTGGACGCGGTCGAAGCTCCCGAGGTCGGCGGGCAGATGCATGGCATCGCCGCGGAGGAAACGGCAGATTTCCGGGTGGCTGCCGTCGGGGAGGGTGGCGGTGGCGGTGGTGGTCTGGTTTCCCGTTTCGCGCAGTGGGTAGTCGATCGCGCCTGCCGTGCGCAGGTGTTCGGCAGCGGCGATGAAGTTGGCGGAAAAATCGATGCCGGTGACGTGGGCCGCGGTTTTGCTGAGTTCGAAGCTGGATCGGCCTACGGCGCAGCCGAGGTCGAGGGCGCTGGCGCATTTTCCGGCGGGGAAGTGGGACACGGTTCTTGCCGGAAACCCGATGGCCTCCTTGGGGCCGAATGGCCAGGGCATGAGTTGCTGGTCCGTGCCGTAGTGCATGAGGAGGTATTCGCTGAGCAGTTGATCTGATTCGTAGCTGGCTGGCATGCAGGAAGAGTTAAGGATCCGCGGCGAGGAAGCAAGGGCGAAGAAAAAGCTTCGCGTGTTGCGTGGCGCCCTGCTGTCCGGCACAACGGTTCGGTCTTGTGATCCGGGTGATGTTACGCTTTTCTCCGGCAGCGGTAACAAGGGATGATGAATGAAAGCGAGGATATCGGGCAGCAGCGGCGGACATTTGGTCTGGAGTTGATCCGGTCGGTGCCTCAGGGGTTTATTGAGACGGCGGGGTCGACATTCGCGATGTATGTGGCGATCCGGGTGTTTGGCGCGCCGGTGTGGATGAAGATGGTGATTGCGGCGGCGGCGAGTGGCGGCCTGTTGCTGAGTTTGTTCACCGTGCAGATTGTGCGCCGGCTCGGCTGCTCGGTGAATGCGGCTTCGGTGTTTGTCTGGTGTCTGTCAGCGGTCGGGTTTGCCATGGCGGCGGTGGCGGGTGAGTCGGTGCGGATCTATCTCGCCGGGGTCTGTTTGGCGGCGGTGATGCTGACGGTCGGCGCTCCGTTGATATCGCAGATTTACCGCAAGCATTATTCGAACAAGGTGAGGGGGCGATTGTTTTCCCTGGCGGGCGTGGTGCGCGCCGTCACCGGGGCGGTGGCCGGCGTCGGTGTCGGCGCGTGGCTGGCGCGTCAGGGGGACGACTTCCACGGGTTGTTCTGGTTTTACTCAGGATGTTGTCTGGCGATGGCAGGGTGTGTTTTTGCGATGGCACGGGTCACGCTGGGGCGGACCAGCCGGCTGAAGTTGTTCGATGCATTCAAGCATGTCTCCCAGGACAGGGCATTTCGCAAATTGTTGTTTTGCTGGATGTTGTTAGGGATGGGCAACCTGCTGAGTTTTGCGTTGTTTGTGGAATACATCAGTAACCCGGTGTATGGCTTCGAGCTCGATGCTGACAGGGCGGGGCTGATCACCAGCACCATACCGATGCTGGTGTTTGTTGTCTGTGTCGTGCCGTGGGGGATGGTGTTTGACCGGCTGCCGTTTTACCGCGTCCGGGTGATGGTCAACGTATTTTTCTTTGCGGGTATTCTTGTTTATTACCTCGGTGGGACCTATCTCAGTTTATGTGTGGGCATGGCGCTTCACGGCATCGGGCGTTCGGGTGGAAACATCCTGTGGAGCCTGTGGGTGACCCGTTTCTCGACGGAGGATAATGTGGGTGAGTACATGAGTGTGCACAGTTGCCTGACCGGATTCCGGGGTGTGCTTGCGCCGGTGATCGCATTTTCGGTCGCGGGTGCCATGGGCCCGGGCATCGTGGCGCTTGGCGGCGCCGGGTTGATTTTGCTTTCGTCGCTGCTGCTCATCCCGGAGCTCAGGGCGGAGGCACGCCTGAGCCGTTAGTCTGTGACGGGTTGGGCGCTTGGCGCGTGCCCCGGGATAATTATGGAACGGGGCGCAGGATGATGCCGCGCAGGTTCATCAGGGAGTTGCCACCCTTCGGCAACTTGTGACCGGTGACCGTGATGGTTTCCGGCTTCATGGCGGTGAGGGAGACCTTGCCGAGCGGTTCTTTGCGAAAGTCGTCCGGGGTGCTTGTCGGTTGAAGTTGGTGTTCCAATTT
>JARFRT010000412.1 GCA_029287105.1 Akkermansiaceae bacterium
ACCCTCCTTGCCATCCCCGTGGGACTATTCATCGGATACGGCCTGTGCCAGCTGATGGCCGCCGCCATGGAAACCGAACTCTACCGGATTCCCTTTGTGATCCACCCGGCAACGTACGGATTTGCCGCCATCGTCATCCTCTGCGCATCCACCGTTTCCGGTCTCATCGTACGACGCAAAATCGATCAACTCGATATGGTCAGCGCGCTCAAAGTAAGCGAATGAAAACGAAACAAACAACAAAACCCGGCCACGGCACGCTGGCACGCGCCGTCAAATGGCTGGTCGGCCTGGCCGTCATCGCAGGACTGCTGGCACTGGCATTCATCCCGAAACCCGTCGAGGTAGACACGGGAACCATCGACCAAGGGCCGATGGTTCTCACCATCGATGACGACGGCGAATCGCGCGTGCGCGAACGCTACACGATCTCCTCACCACTCGCCGGCCAAATTCTCCGTATCGGACTCGACCCCGGTGACGCGGTCAAACAGGGCGATGTGCTCGCGGTGATCACCCCGCAAACGCCACACCTCCTGGACCCCCGGGCCCGGGCACAGGCACAGGCAAGGGTCGATGCCGCCAGCGCTTCCGTATCCAACGCCAAAACCCAACTCCAAGCCCGCCAAGTACAGGCAGACCAGCTGGAAAAATCCTATCAGCGCAATCAAATCCTGCACCGCAATGGCAACGTCGCCGATGCCACCTTCGAACAAATCGAAGCCGCCTACCTTGCCGCCAAACACGCCCGCAACGCCGCAGCATCCGCCGTTTCCATCGCCCGGTTTGACCTCCAACAAGCCCAGGCGGCACTCCGGCATTTCAACCCACCGGAAAACGAGGGTGCACATCACCCCGACGCCAACTTCACCATCCACTCACCCATCGACGGCCAGGTGCTCCGGGTCTACGAAAAAAGCAGTCGCAACATCCAACCCGGAACAAGGTTGTTAGAAGTTGGTGACCCGAACGACCTCGAATTGCGTATCGATGTCCTGTCGCAAGACGCCGTCCGCATCAAACCCGGGCAAAAAGTCATCATCCGACACTGGGGAGGCGACACCACGCTCCATGGCCGCGTCCGGCTCGTCGAGCCCTCGGCCTACACCAAGGTCTCGGCTCTCGGCGTCGATGAACAACGCGTCGATGTCATCGCCGACTTTGCCGAGGGCTCGGAGGCGGAAAACCCCGCCGCGTTCCGTGGCCTGCTCGGAGACGGCTACCGCATCGAGGCAGGCATTGTCGTCTGGGAAAGCTCCGATTCCCTGCAGGTCCCCGCCGGCTCCCTGTTCCGCAAGGGACAGGACTGGGCGGTTTACAAAATTGACGGCGACCGTGCCCGTCTCTCCATCATCAAAATAGGACATAACAATGGGGAGTTTGCCGAGGTCCTGTCAGGTCTCGACTCGGGCGAGCAGGTGATTTTACACCCTGGGGACCGGATTGACGACGGCACCCTCATCCGCCCCCGATCATGAATGCCTCCCTGTTCAGCGTCACCATCCTATCGGCCACACTCGCGGCCTGCGGCCTCGTCGGCCCGGATTACCAGGGCCCTCCCAAGGTTGGCCATGACCCGCGCTTCCTCGGCAGCCACGGACAGCCTGTCCAGATCGATCAATGGTGGCGCCTGCTCGGCAGCCGCGAACTCAATGGCCTCGTCGATCGTGCCCGCCGCAACAACTACGACATCGCGATCGCAGGGCAACGCTTGCGTGAGGCCCGTGCACAACGCAAGCAGGTGGCCAGCAGCATCCTTCCCCGTGCCGAGGCAACCACCTCCTACACCAGCACCAGCACCGCGAGTTTCGGCTTGGGTGGGATCGCCGCCGCCGGGTTCCTCGATAGCACCCTGAAGTACTGGAGCGCCGGTCTCGATGTGTCCTGGGAAATCGACGTCTTCGGCGGCGGCCGACGGAAAACCCGCGGCGCGCGCGCGCGCGAACAAGCGGCGCTCGAATCACTGCACGCCACCCAACTCGCCATCGCCTCCGAGGTTACCGAAACCTACTTCACCATCGCCGGCATGCGCGAACAACTCGTCAAGGTCAACGCCCAGGTAAAACTGCAGCAAGCCCAAACCAACGACACCCGGCAACGGGTCAGTGCCGGCGCGAGCAGCCGACTCGACCTCGACCGCGCACGCGCCCGGCTCGCCATGACCGAGGCCAAGGTGCCGCCGCTGGAGGCGGGCGTCACCACCCAGTTGCGCCGACTCGCACTCCTGCTCGGCGAACGCCCCGGAGCGCTGGATCGCCGTAGGATCGCCGCCAGTTCATTGCCACGCAAGCTACCCATGGTCCGCACCGGCTTGCCCGCCGACCTCATCATGCGCCGACCCGACCTACGGATGGCCGAACGTGAGCTCGCCGCAACCACCGAGGACATCGGCGTCGCCGTATCCCATTTCTATCCGAAATTCACCATCGGTGGCGGCCCGTCCAATATCAGCGCCTCACCGGGCGACCTGTTTCGTGCCTCGAATTTCTTCTGGCAATATACCCCGCAGGTTCGTTGGTCCCTCTTTACCGCCGGATCCAACCGCGCCCTCCTCGAGGCCGCCAATGCGCGCCAAAAATCCGCCCTGCTCAACTATCAAAAATCCGTGCTTGCCGCCATCGGTGAGGTGGAAACCCAACTCACCCACTTACGCGCCGAAACACGCAAACTCGCCATCGTACAACGTGCCCGCGCCGCCACCGCCGCGACGGTGCGACGTGTCCGTGAAAACCACGAGGCCGGTGCCATCGATTACGCCGAGGTATTGGCCGCGGAAGAACGCCTGCGTGATGCCGAAATCACCGAGATCCGGGTGAAAAACCAAATGCTGCAATTGTGGATCCGGCTGCACAAGGCACTCGGTGGCGGATGGAAATAACCCGGGACGCCCTACTCTCGGCAAATCGTCCACCCGGCAAGTGTCAGCCCACCAATTAATCATGCCCAGCAGAAAGATTCCACTCTCATTGCTAGTAGTATCATTACGATGTTTACCCAACCCTTTGGATCCGGGTTATTTTGCTTGTGCCTGTGCACCCTCTTGTCAGGGACATCCGGCGGCCAGCAGCCAAAGAACAGTCCGCGGGTGCGCACATCAGTGCCATTTCCCGAAGTCATCAAAACTCAGTCGATAACAGAAAAACTCCAGTCACTGCGCCGGGCCATCGTCGATATTGAAAACGATCACCCGGACACGTACCCAGGCGAGGAATTTCTCGCCGAACTCTCGGCCATCCGTCAGATAAACGATGAAAAACGGCGTGCCGCCAGCCTCGGCCAACTCCAAAGACGCGCACTCCTAACCAACCCGGCACTGGATTTCGATGATATCCTGATCGTGCGACGCCGCCTTGGAAAAAACCGTGGCAGATCATCCATGGGACATAGCATTGGCATGCCAGGTGGCAACTTTTCATCCATGTGGAATTCCAACAGGAATCTGGAAAGCGAAATCGCACGCATCCAATCCTTCAAACACAAGCCGACCTACCAACCGATTTACCAAACGGGAAAAAAACAGCTCATCAGTGACCTCGACCTCCAATTTGATGGTCAAAAAATCATGTTCTCGTCACTGAACGACCAGAATGCCTTCCGCCTGTTCGAACTTGGCGTTGATGGCGACGGACTCAAACAACTCACTCCCGACAGCGACGGCAACGACGTCGACCACTTCGACTCCTGTTACCTCCCCGGTGGCGATATCATCTTCACCTCCACCGCTACCTTCTGCGGCATGCCCTGCATCGATGGCAAGCCACGCATGTCGAGCATCTACCGGCTCACCCCGTCATCCGGCAAAATCCGCCAACTTTCATTCGACCAGGACAGCAGCTGGTGCCCGACCGTGCACAACGACGGCCGCGTTCTCTACCTGCGATGGGAATACAGCGACCTGCCGCACTCGAATTCGCGCATCCTGATGACCATGCACCCCGATGGCACCCGCCAGAAATCCTACCTCTTTTCCAACTCCTACTTCCCGACATCCTTCTTCTACGCCCGACCCATCCCCGGCGATCCGTCCAAGGTCGTCGGCATCGCCACCGGGCACCACGGCAACTCACGCACCGGCAGAATGCTCGTCGTCGACCCGCAACTCGGCACCCACGAGGCCGACGGCGTGGTGCAGGAAATCCCGGGCTATGGAAAGAAGGTCGAAGCCATCGTGCGCGACCGCCTCGCCGACGGCATCTGGCCCCAGCTGACACAACCATTCCCGCTTGCCGAAACCGGCAGCCACAAAGGGGCGGGGAAATATTTTCTCGTCTCGATGAAACCCACCCCCGAAGCGCTCTGGGGGATCTACCTGGTCGACATCTTCGATAACCGCACCCTGATTATGGAACAGGAGGAATACGGGTTCTTCGAACCCATCCCACTGAAAAAAACGCCCCCACCCCCAGTCATCGGTGACCGGGTCGATGAATCAATCAACACCGCCAGCGTCTACATCCAGGACATCTATCACGGTCCGGGGCTGAAGGGTATTCCTCGCGGCACCGTCAAGGCACTGCGCGTTTGCTCCTATGAATTCTCACCCAGCTCCCCGATCCGTGGCCAGGGAAGCGGAGGACTGTTAGGAACAGTCGGCATGGACGGCCCGTGGGACATCAAAAAAATCCTCGGCACCGTGCCCGTCCACCCCGATGGCTCGGCGCACTTCACCATCCCCGCCAACACCCCGATCTTTTTATTACCCCTGGACCAAAATGGCCAGGCGCTGCAAATCATGCGCAGCTGGTTTGTCGGCCAGCCTGGCGAACGCGTCTCCTGCATCGGCTGTCACGAAAACCCCCACGAAACCCCGCTGCCGAAAACAACCATCGCATCCACCGCCACTCCCACCCCGCTCGACCAGTGGCTTACAAAAATTGAAAACTTCAGTTTCGCCACTGAGATCCAACCCGTCATCGACCAAAAATGCGTCAGCTGCCACGACGGCCAACCCGCCAACGGACGCTACACCAGCCACCGGGCCGACTACCAGCAAACCCCCATCCCCTACCTCGGCGCCGACTTGTTAAAGGATTGGAAAGTGCGCTACGCCGGCTCGGCCAACCCAAGCTTCGGCGGGCGATTCTCCCACAGCTACTACGAGCTGTTCAAAATGGCCCGCGGCCCCGGCATCGAAAGCGACATGGCACTACTCACCCCCAAGGAGTTCAGCGCGGACTCCACCGAACTCGTGCAAATGCTCAAGAAAGGCCACCACGGCGTGACCCTCGACCACTCCGAATGGCAACGCATCTACCAATGGATCGATTTCAACACCCCCTACCACGGCAACCGCCTCGATATCGTCCGCGGACTCCCGGTCGAAGCCGGCGTACGATTGGGCATGAAACGCTCGAACGAGCTCGCCGCCATCTACAGCAGCTACCGCACACCCTTCGGCCACACCAATCCCCCCAGACCGCAACAACTTGAAACGCTACCCGTCCCGGACCAGGACGGCGAAAAAAATGCGCGCACCACCGGCACCCTGCCATTCAAAGCAACAGCAACCCCCGATCAACGCGAAAAAATCACTCTGGACCTCGGCGGTGGCCAGTCCATCACCCTGGTCCCGATCCCCGCCGGCCAATTCACCATGGGCTCCGCCGACGGATCCCCGGACGAGCTCCCCATGCACCCCCAAACCATCCGACAAGGGTTCTGGATGGCCGAGGCCGAAATCACCAACGCGCAAATGCGCCGATTCAACCCAACCCACCACAGTCGGCACGAAGACCGCCACGGCTACCAGTTCGGCCAGACCTGTTATGATGTCAATACCGACGACCTCCCGGCCGTCCGCTTAAGCTGGGACGAGGCCACCGCATTCTGCGCCTGGCTGGCAAAGAAATCAGGCAAAAAT
>JARFRT010000180.1 GCA_029287105.1 Akkermansiaceae bacterium
GCCGTAAGGAGTCGCTGAACGTGCTCGTCATCGAGACCCTGCCGCGCTGGGAATACCGGTTCATCCGCAATGCCCTCTATCGTGACCCCGGCGTCAAGGTCGATTGCCTGTTACTCCACCCGTCCATCGGCATGGGCGACGGCCCCGGTTACATTCAGAAATTCCCCGATAATCTCGAGGATCTCCAGAAATACGACGTTGTATTTGTCGGTGACGTCGGTATCGGAGAGGGCGGCATCACCACGGAACAGGCCGAACTGCTCAAAGGCCTGGTCGAAAAACAAGCCAGCGGCATCGTCTTTATTCCCGGGCCGCAAGGAAATCAATTCTCACTCGCCAAAAGCCCGCTCGGCGAGCTCATCCCGGTCATCCTTGATGAAAAGAAGAAGGAGGGCCTGAGCGACACCACCCCGTCCAAACTCAACCTCACCAGCGATGGCAAAGGCTCGCTGCTGACCATGCTCGGCGACACCGAGGATGAAAACCCGATCATCTGGAAAGGCCTGCCCGGCTTCTACTGGCACGCCCCGATCATCAAGGCCAAGGGCGGCACCGATGTGCTGGCCGTGCACGCCAACCGGTCGAACCAGTTTGGCCGTATTCCCATGCTGGTGACCCGCACCGCAGGCAACGGCAAGGTGCTCTATCTCGGCCACGACTCCGCCTGGCGCTGGCGACGGGGCGTCGAGGACCTCTACCATTACCGCTTCTGGGGGCAGGTCGCCCGCTGGATGTCCTACCAACGTAACATGGCCGCCGGCGAACGTATCCGCCTCTACTTCACCCCGGACCGACCCAAACCCGGCGACACCGTCACCCTCAACGCCAACGCATTCGACCAGTACGGCGCCCCACTGAAAGAAGGTGACGTCCTCGTCGACATCACCTCACCCGACGGCACAACCCGCCGCATCGGACTGGATAAAACCGAAGGTGCCTGGGGCAGTTACACCGGACGCTTCAAGGTCGCCCAACCCGGAGCCTGGAAAATTGAGGCCGCAGTCGGAGAGGACACGGTGCACGGCATCAAGACCACCCTACTGGCCCAGGGCAGCGAGATCGAAAAAACCGGGATGCCGGCCCGCGCCGATGTACTGGAGGAAATGACCCGCGTCGCCAAAGGCCGGCTCATGACCAGCGATAAACTCGACTCCCTGCTCAAGGAGATTCAGGCACTCCCTGCGCCCAAGCCGATGGAGACCCGCACGCCCCTCTGGTCCCACTGGCTGACAGCGGCAGCACTCATCCTTCTCCTCGCCATCTTCTGGACCGGCAGGAAACTGAATGGGACGTTCTAAGAACGACGCGCTAGAAATTCCAATCGCCTTTGTCCAGGTCGCAGACACAGGCGGCGAGCAGCTTGATACAGGCTTCGATGTCTTTTTTGTCGGACATTTCAATCGACTGATGGATGTGACGTGTCGGGATGGAAATCGCCCCGGCGATGGAGCCGCCGGGAGTCATGCGTTGAAGACCGGCGGTATCCGTGCCACCACCGGCGAGGATTTCCGGCTGCCACTTGATCTTCTTCGCCTCCGCCGTTTTTTTCATGTACGCCACCATCCGGTAGTCGCAGATGGCGGAGCTATCCATCAGCTTGATCCCGGCCCCTTGGCCGAGGCTTGTGCAACGCTCCTCGGGCTTGGATCCCGGGGTGTCGAAAGCGATCGTGGTATCGAGTCCGAAGCCAAAATCAGGCTGGACCTGCAAGGTGCTGACATTGGCCCCGCGCAGCCCGACTTCCTCCTGCACGGTAAACACCGCATAAAAATCATAGGCCGGCTTGCGGCGGCTCTTCTTGATGGAGCGCAACGTCTCAAGCAGAACAAAAACCGAGACCCGATTGTCGAGCGACTTCACATTCACACAGTCGCCCAGCTCCAGTAGCTCGTTCCGGCGTGTGATCGAATCCCCCACTTTCACCAGCTTTTCCACCTCCTTCTTCCCCAGTCCGAGGTCGATGAAATAGTCAGTGAGCTTCATGTTCTTTGCCCGCTCTTCCGCCGACATGATATGCACCGGCTTGCACCCCATCACTCCGATCAGGTCTTTCTTGCCATGGATGATCACGCGCTGGGAGGTCAGTGTCTTCGGGTCAAATCCACCCAGCGGGTTGAAACGGACAAATCCGTCATCGTCGATATGCGTGACAATAAACCCGATCTCATCCATATGCGCCGCCGCCATGGATTTCTTTTTCGACGAACGGCCCTTCTTCAGAGCAACCACATTGCCCATGTTGTCAACTTTCACCTGGTCAGCAAGCCCCTTGAGCTCTTTCAGGACCAGTTCACGGATTTGTTTTTCAAAACCCGGGGCACCGGGGGCTTCACAGATACGGGCAAGTAACGGGACGTCGATAGGCATGGCAAAAAACTAGACAGCCGACGCGCTTTGACCAGAAAAATACGCGCCACCCCCTCCGTTCTCCCGGTTCGGTTTGCCTCCTCGGTTTAAACACCACTCCCGAGTAGAACATCAAGAGGGCTTGGTTGAGTGCTTACAGAAAATACAGGCCTAACTCGTCTCCTCCCGCCACACGTCCTTCTGAGTTCACCTTCTCACTCCCTCCCAACGGTTTACCACCTTGCTTCCGGCTCGGGCCGAATTTTCCCCGGTTCTTTTCAAACAGAGCATCCACGAATCCCCGGCTTCCAAGCGCAAGGCCCGCGGTAAAGTACTTCACCCGACTCCGTAACAGCGTTGAGTTCGGCAGTTCCCCTTCGCAACCAAGTTCCTTTTCGACGGTATCCGCCGCGACCCCCCTCCTGGCCTTCACCTCATACTGCTTGTTTTCCACCACCTCTTCACCATCGATCATCAGCCAGCAGCGGTACCAGGAGCCGTTCTCAGACCAACTGTCCAGCGGCTTCCCCATGACACGGCACAAGCCTCGCCTGGCACGCTTGCTTCCTCCCACCGACTCGGCGTACCCGCACCACCGGTAATCCTTCGAATCCTGCACCAATCCCGCACGCACCGGATTCAGATCGATGTAGGTCGCCATCGTCTGCAGGGCCTCGCCATTTTCGACCATCACGCTCTTGAAACGGTCCATCCAGAGGGTTCCACGCCGACTGTGCTTCTTGTTGTACCACCGACTGAACCGCTCCTTCACCTCCTTCACAAAAAGGCTCAGGTCACAGAAGCGTTTTTTATACTTGTCCAGAAATCTGGCGACGTCTTCTTCCATCCCCTGCTCGCGCATCATTGCGATTTCCTCGCGGACATGCCGCACGTAGGCCTTGCTGTAGAGCGTCGAAAGATGACCCAGCAATCTTTCCTCACCAGCACCCTCATCCTCGCCCTCACGATCCTCAAAGCGCCGTAAAAACCGCTCCTGACCCGGTACACGCACCAGCACGTGAAAATGGTTATCCATCACGCAGTAGGTCAGCAGTTTCACCCCGCAGAACTCCGCCATCCGCCACATAATCCTGCGAAACGCCTCTTTTTCCTCCGACCCCAAAAGAAAATCCCCACCCGTGGTCCGACTCATCACGTGATAGCAATAATCGTCATCCTCCCCACCCAATATTCGCCGCCGCCCCCCCGACCATGACCGGTATATCCGCCCGGTTTTACCCCCCATATGACCCGTCTTACAATCCGCCTTCTCAAGATCCGTCAACCCTCTCTTTACCCTACCTATAGGGGATTCATCTGTTTTCATGGAACCAATCTAGCAGACCTAACGAGAAGGTCTATCACTATATGCCTGGCATTTTTTTGAAGATCTTGCTATCACTATATGCCTGGCATTTTTTTGTTTTTTGCTACACTGATGAATGTCTTCACTTATTCGCTCAGTAGGTTCACCATATCATCGCCCAGCGACTTGCCGACGAGAAAGTAGCTCTCCGCGTTATGGTTCCAGTGAAAGCCGGTGGTGCTGGGCGAGATGGAAGCATCGCGCCAGAAGCCTCGGGTGTCTGATGTACGGACATTGGCGGGTTGGGGAACTTCGGCATAGTCCCAGAGTTGGGCTCGCTCTACTGGATGATAGCTGTCGTAAGTCGGATCAACCGGTCCTGAGTCCTGCATGCCGGCTGTCGCTATGACGAAGGGAAGGTCCGGATTGGCAAACTCACCCCGCACGTCGGCGATAAAATCGCGTAGGTTATATTTGTATTCATCCGCAGCAGATGCCGGCGCTTTATCACTGGTGCCTTGGTGCCAGCCGAAACCGACGATCTGATAGCCGCGCCCTGCCCATTCGGGGAACTCGGTGCCGAGGTTATTCAGCACCTGACGTGCGTCGTCAAAGATTTCGTAATAGGAAGCGCCTACTTGACCGCCGCGGGCTGCCACGGCACTCGGTGGACGGAATTGCGAGACCAGATTGTGACCTCCCCAGGCCGTTTTGATTATCAGGACATCATCCGAGGCGTAGTAGTTTCCGACGATTTCGCCGAAGCCCAGTTCCGGGCCAAACCATTGGTTATTGTTGGTCAAAGGACCGAGGTCTCCCTTTGTCAAGGGGCCATCCAGATTTCCTGAACCGCCGTTTTTCCACCACAGCTTGACGTCGCTGCGTGACGTCCAGGCACTGTTGGCCGGGTCGGAGGGGTTCTCCAGTAATTTGGTGAAGTCATAGACAGGGAAAGAAGCATTGTTCGCGGCCAAGTATCGCAGGCAGCCGAGGCCACCGGGGATTTCCTTGGGTTCTCCGTTGGTGGACGTCCAGGCTGGGTTGCCTCCATTCTCTGTCTTACCGTAGCCTACCATGTTCGATTGCCCGGCAAGGATGAACACCTTGATGCCGTTCGGATCGTTGTCCCATGTTTGGAACTGTCCGGTGGTGCCGTTGCCGAGAGGCTGGCCGACGCCGTTGGCGACGCCGTTGGCAGTAACCGTAAAAGATTTGGCGATGCCCATTTGCGAGCCAAGTGTCAGGTTAACGGTTTTGCCGTCGCTGCTGAGGCTCGCTCCGGTCACGGTAAGGGTCCCGCCGCCGTCCTGTTGCACGGTGTAGTTGTCGGTATCGGTCGCGGTGTGGGGGTCCATCGCTTCGGTAAAGACCACCGTAACCGTGTTACCGCTGCCCCAGATCTGGCTCATGACTGGAGGGGCTCCGAAGTCCTCGGCGGTCATTCGCAGGAAGAGTTTGGGCTCGTTCAGGAGTTCGGAGCTGAGGGTAACATCGACTGTCTCGATATCGTTAACCGGCGAGCCGACGGATTCGATGGCACCGGATTCCCAGAACCACTCCGTCAGGTCGGTGGAATACCAGATCTTGTAGGTCATGTCGGTAACTGCCTGGCTGCGGCGGGTGTAGCTGAAGGTGCCCGCAAGGCTGTCGAGTGCGGTCGAAATCGGGTTGGCAGAAGAGGGGTCGAGCGGATTGAGCCCGAATAAACGTTCGTAATCGTTGCTGAGGGTATCGCCGTCATCGTCTTCGGTCTCCGCGCCGAGGCCGGGGTAGCCACCTCGCCATGTGTCGAAGTCGCCGACGCTGGCGGTCTGCCCGAGGCGAAAAGTGTAGCCGCCGGGATTGCCGGCACCGGAACTCTGGTCGGAAGTAATCCACCGCATAATCACATAACGGCCAGTCAGCTTGGCACCATTGAAGACGTAGTCGTGTAAATTTCGGTCGCCGATGTTGAGGTCCACGCTGGCTCCTGGTGTCGTGCCGAAGTAGGTGTTGGCAATGGCGGTGAAGTCGGAGCCCGGGTCGGTATTGCTCACCCAGAATTGCATGGTGCCAACCGATGAGACAAGAGACTCCTGCCGCTGGGCATGCACAAAGCCGTCAAAGGTCACGACATCACCCATGTCAAACAAGACGGTGTGGGATTTGATGTTGTCACCGGCATAGCCATCCGAGTCTTTCGAGTCGGCGGCAAAGCCGCCTCCCTCGCCGTTTCTTGTGCCGATGTAAGAGAGAGTAATTTCGTTGTCCCAGAGATCCTCGATGATGCTGCCTGCGGTCAGGTAGGTGGCGCTGGTGCTGCCCGCGACCGGGTTGTTGATGAGCGTTATCAATAGGGACGTAACAACTTCCGTGAATTCCACACTCGCGGTCTGGGTAATGATGACGCCATCGCCGACGGCTGTTGCGGTAAAGACTTCGGTGCCAGGCGTGCTGGAACTGACCGTGAAAGTCGCCTGGCCGTTGGCGTCGGTAGCTTGGATGTCGAATGGCGTGATCGTCGGTGAGCCGGGGCCGGAGGTATTGGACAGGGAAACGCCCTCGCTCTCCACGGCCAAGCCGTTGGCATCGAGTAGTGTCACCGTAATGGTGGAGACTTCCGAGCCATCGGCATCGACGGATGTGGGCGAGGCCACGACTGTGGACATGCCTGCATCGACCGGGCCTGCGACCGGCACGGCGGTGAACTCGACGCTGGCGGTTTGCGTGATAGTCACGTTATCGGTCGAAGACGTTGCGGTGAAAACTTCCGTTCCAGCAGTGCTGGAGCTGACGGTGAAAGTGGCTACGCCGCTGCCGTTGGTGCTCTGGGTGCTGGATGGGCTGATGGTTGGCGAGCCTGGGCCGGAGGTGTTCGCGAGGGTGACATCCTCACCCGTAACCAGATTGTCTGAGGCATCCCGTAAGGTGACTGTGATGGTCGAAGTTGCGGAGCCGTCGGCAGTGACAGATAGCGGTGATACGACGACCGTCGATTTTCCGGCATCGACCGAGCCGACTACGACCGGAGCGGTGAACTCGACACTGGCGGTTTGGGTAATGGTTACAGGGTCAGTCGAAGACGTTGCGGTAAAAGACGTTGCGGTAAAGACTTCCGTGCCTAGAGTGCTGGAGCTGACCGTGAAGGTGGCCACGCCGCTGCCGTCTGTGGTCTGCGTGCTGGACGGGCTGATGGCCGGGGTGCCTGGGCCGGAGGTATTCGCGAGGGTGACGTCCTCGCCTGTAACCGGGATGTTGGAGGCGTCTCGCAAAGTCACTGTGATGGTCGAAGTTGACGAGCCGTCGGCACTGACCGAACTGGGTGAAGCTGTAACGGTAGAGGTGCCGACATTGACCGGACCGGCAGGTGTGCCACCAGAGGTGCCGCCGAAGCGGATTTCACCGAAACCTGTGTAGCCCGCATCGCCGAAGTTTGTAACGTTTTTCAGCCTAACGTGTGTGATGCCTGCTTGGCTGGCAAAAGAAAGTGTTTGAACAGGAACCACCGTGCTCGAATCAACCCATGTGACTTGACTGAAATCTCCTACGGCCAAAGTGTTGCTGAAGTTTACACCGTCAGAGGAAAATGAGATGTCGAAGTTTCTTATCGCCCGATCCTCCTCACCCGTTCGAGTGTAGGTCCATATATGCACCGCGTCGACAGCATAGGTGCCACCAAGATTGAAGGTCAGCACCGAACCTACGGCACCCAAGAAATAGGGGCCGTCATTGGCACCTGCGTTGACGTGAGTCTCACTTAAGATATCCCCACTACTGCCACCGCTGCTTAAACCGCTTCCATCGATCGCATCTTCAATCGGACGGTTGGAAAGATTGCCCAGCGAAGAGTCGGCATCGGTTGCGGTAATTATGTCGGCCGTCGATACTGCGTGGAAGCAGG
>JARFRT010000564.1 GCA_029287105.1 Akkermansiaceae bacterium
CCCCGCCGCCCGTCCGCGCGCCGCACTCGACAGCTGGCAAGCCAACACCACGGCACCCATCCCCACCCCCCCGAATCCGGAATACGATATGTCGGCTAAAAAGACACCCCCCAAAAGAAAGAAGCACCGTCACGAACAGCCTGATATCTAACGGCTTCATGCGTTTTTTCGAAGCGAAGGCCCTTCGCTACGGGAGTCAGGACGATCGGTGGGGCTTTATCCGAAAAATACATGCTGCCCCGGGTCACTCCATTGTTTTCAGGGATTGGCTCAAGGAAGACGTGACGTATTTCTGTGTCAGATCTCCGTTAAGGTTGATTTCGCCTCGTGTGAGTGCTAGACATGACAGCGTTGAGCTGCCGGATGAAGTCGGCCTGTTTTACGCATAGCGGGCCGCCGGAGTTGATCGACGCACAGTTAACAAAATCAAAAAAATGAAATCGATTAAATTGAATCCACTGAGAATCTCCAGCTTGTTGTTACTGCCTGTGTTGATTCCGGGGTGTAAGGAACGTGCAAGCGATGGCGCGAATCAGGATGCTGCTGTGCCGTCGGCGTGGTCGCTTGACTTGTTGACAACGGTATCCGGCTTTGATGTGCCGGAGTGCACGGTGTCTGATGCTGGTGGCAACGTGTATGTGTCCAATATCGAGAGTGCCCCTGACGAGTACTGGACGGACGACGGCAAATCCTATCTTTCAAAAATCGGGGCTGATCATAAGCTGGAGAAGCAACGTTGGTTGGATAGTTCCGCGCAGGCACCGATGCATGCGGCAAAGGGGATGTGTATCCTCGGCGGGCATCTTTATTTTACCGATAACACGCGCTTGATGCGCTGTGACCTTGCTTCCGGGAAGGGACTGGTGGTGGTGGTTGACGGCTTTGAAAAGGCCAACGATCTGGCGACCGACGGACAGAGTGTCTGGTTGTCCGACACGGCAGCCGGCAAGGTTTATTGCATAGGTGCCGATGGCGCCAAGCGTGAGATTCCGTCACCTGCCAGTGTCAATGGCCTGACCTTTGATGGCACCGGCCAGCTCTTTGCCGTGAGCTGGGATTTGCATGACGTCTACCAGTTGGATGCCGCCGGAAAAAACGAACCGGTGGCATTTGGTTTGGCGGATCATTTTACCAATCTCGACAGTATTGAGGTGCTCGCCGACGGCTCGTTTCTGGTTTCCGACTTCAAAGGAAACAAAGTCTGCACCATCAGCGCGGATCGCAAGGTGGTGACGAAGTTGATCGACATCACGACACCCGCAGACGTCGGCATCGACCGGGAAAAAGAACTTCTTTATGTTCCTTCGTTCCTGGAAGGCAAGGTGTCGGTATTCAAACTCCGATACAAGGGCGAGTAACCAGGGCGACTCGTCCGGATGCGCATGGGGCCGGGGCGAGGGCGGCAGCGTCCTAGAGGCTGCGCACGTATTCGACGAGATCCTCGAGTTCCTTGTCGCTGAGCCGTCGTGCGACGCCTGCGTGGTTTTCCTTTTTCAGCGCGTCCATAAGGGTGGCGGAGCGGCCGTCGTGATAGTAGGGGCCGGTTCTCCAGACCTCGCGCAGGGTCGGCGTGTCCCAGGTTGAAGTGCGGTCGGCGGGGCCGGAGTTATGCATGTTATGCATACGCATATCGGTGAAATACGGGCCGTGGTGGCAACGGAGACATGCGCCTTTGGACGGGTTGTTGAAGATGCTTTTGCCACGCTCGGCGGCCGGGCTGAGTTGGCCGTCGACCAGATACGGGCTGGGTTCGGGTTGGAGCGCCTTGAGGTAGCTGTCGATCGCTTTGAGCTGGGATTCCTTGAGTTGGGCAAACTGGATATGGGTCACCCCGGCCCTGACCGAGACCTCGGCGTTGGCACGGCAGCCGGTGGCGGTCGTGGGTGGGGTGAAGTGCGAGAACAGCAGGCTTTTGACATTTTTCGGGTTGCCAATGCCATCGTTAAGGATGTCCCAGTTGAGCCCGTCGACCCGACCGGCGTCGGGGTGGCAGGCGTTGCATGACTGCCATTTTTGGAAACAGTGGCTGGCATCGTTAAAGAGGATCTCGCCTTCACGCTCCTCGCTGATATGCAGATCGGGCGTCATTTCCAGATTGCGCAATTGGTAGGCGTCGGTGCCGTCGGCGAAGTTGATGTGCACCAGGTCGTCGCTAAAATACTGGGCGATCAACACGCCGGAGCCGTTGGCGAGTACCGGGCGGGGCCCGTTGCCTTTGAGCGGGATGCGCTTGCGGATGTCCGACATGACCGACAGGTCGTAAGCGAGCTCGCTGCGGTCGGATTTGGCCGCGATTTTCCGCATCAGCGCAGGGGCGTCGATGACACTGAGTTCATGGGTGCCGGAGTGGGCGACGTAGAGGCGTTTCTGATCCGCCGACATATCGATCCCCCACGATCCGGGGGCACCCTGGCTGATGTCGTCGAGCAGCACGGTGGCATACAGCGATGCCGACTCGGTATCGATGATGGTGATGGCGCTGGTATTGATCCAGCCACGGTCGAGCTGGGTGGTCGGGACGAGGAAGCGGGCGAGCGTGTGGGTGACAAAAAGGTATTTGCCGTCGGGCGAGATTTTCAGGCTGCGCAGCGCGTTGCTTCCGTTGGAGAGTTCGATGTGGCGGGTGACCTTGGCGGTGGCTGTGTCGATCACACTGACTTTGGCGGCGGTGTGTTTGACGTTGCTGGCGCCCTCCGGGATGAGGTTGGCAACATAGAGGGTGCGGCCGTCATGGCTCAGGGTGGCGGCGGTGGGGAGTCGCAGCACAGCGATGCGTGCGACCTCGGCAAACGTTTTCAGGTCCACCACGGAGATGGAGTTCATGAAGTAGTTGCAGATGTAGGCGCGGTGCTTATCAGGATCCACGACCGGGGAGCAGGCGCCCTGTCCGGTTTTTGTCCGGCGGAGGACCTTGCCTGTGGCCGCGTCCAGCTCGAGCAGTTCGCCCCGGTTGTTGGATGAAGTCACCAGGAGTTTATCACCGTAGACGGCCACCCCGGTGATGTCTCCCGTCAGTGAAATGCGGTGCAGGAGTTTCAGGCTGGCGGCATCGACCGCGGCGATACTGGATCCCGTCAGTTCGGCCACGTAGATGGTTTGCCGATCGGATGATAGAGCGAGATCGATGGGGGATCGCGGTAGTGTCGCCTGGCTTGAACCTACGAACAGCGCGAGTGCAGCCAGAGTAAATACGGCGTTGCTAACTGAGCGGGGGGCGATGGTGGTCAAGAGATTCATGGGCGCTGAGCAGTGGGCAGTCATACGGCAATTACTCAGCGACGACAACTCGGAATCCGACGTTATACACCCTTTGCCATGCGGGGAACCCGAGGCGGAAACCGGATGTGGCACGGTGCGGACGGTCGCGCCATGAGCCGCCACGGATCGCTTTTTTGCCCGGGCTGTAATCAGAGCTGGTCCACTCGGCGACGTTGCCGTGCATGTCGTGCAGCCCCCAGAGGTTGGGTTGATAGTTGCCGACCTTGGCCAGGTGCAGGACGCCGTCGTCGACGCTGTCAACTTTAGGGATGAAATCGAGTGACGGCGGTGGGTTTTTGATCGGTTTGGGGTCGACTCCCTTGACCGCCATCTTTTTCATATTCACATCGGCCAGATTGGCGTGGGCGGCGAAGTTGTCTTCCATTTTGCCGTAGTTGAGTGGGTAGGCTGAGCCGGCACGGCACGCCCATTCCCACTGGTGTTCGGTAGGGAGGTTGATCTTACGTTTGAACTTTTGGGAGAGCCAGTTGCAGAAGTTCTGGCTGTCATTCCATGAGACACGGATGACGGGGAGCGCCGGATCGTTCATGTAGTAGCCACGGTCGCACTGGTCCTTGTAGTGCATGTCATAGACGCCGTTTTTGTAATCGGGCTGGAACTGGCGGTACTGGGCGAGTGAGACCTCGGTGACACCCATCCAGTAGGCCTTGGGGATGGTGACTTTCTTGCCTTCCTCATTGATGAATTCGCCGGCGGGGATGTAGCTGAACTTCATGGTGGTGCCGCCGCCCAGGTCGATCTCGACGGGTTGTTTGCCTTTTTGCATCCGCCTGGCCTGTTCGGGATCGACCGGCCAGCGGGCCGAGGTCTCGGCGGGCTTGGCGGGTGCGCTTGTTGTGGCCGGTGGCTGGTAGCTTCTGCGCTCGCTGTAGGGTTGGGTGATTTTCTCAGGGTTGATGTCCAGGGCGGCATAGGTTTTTCTCATTTCGGCGCGCCGGGCGAGCATGTGTTGAGCGTCTTTGTTGCCATTCGTCGCCTCGGTCCAGCTGCCATGGAGCGGGACATTCATATCGATCCAGGTGATGAGCTTCTCCTGCGAAACCTTATCCAGCTTCACGTTGTAGTGTCCCTTGGCCAGAAGCTGGATCAGCTCACTGGTATCGGCGTGAAATTCGAGCGGAGTCAGCAAGTGGTAGTCGCCCTCGGGGCCGTTGCGGCGGATGAACGGGTGCAGCGCAGTGTAGGATTTTTTCATGTCCTCGAAGTCGGGTCGGCCGTCTTTTTTGGCCAGTTCGCTGGTATGGCAGCCGACGCAGTGTTGATCGAGCATGGGTTGGATTTCGCGGTTGAAACTAAAGCCACGCACGGGGCCGCCGAGCCATGGCGTGAGTTCCTTGGGCGGCATGTGGGAGGCGAGGGTCGGGCGGCTTACCGGTGACATGCTTTGGGGTTCGTGGCAGCCGACACAGGAGACGACCTCGCCGGGCATGGCAGTCGTCCACGAGCGCATCATCTGGAGGGCTTTCCCTTCGGCATCGAGCGGTGCGAAGGCGATGGGCGTGTTGGCGGGGGCCTTGAAAATGACGGAGCCATCTTCGTTGATGGGGACGGTGCCGAGCACGGTGCGGACGTCCCACGGTCCTTCCATGCCGATGGCGTAGTGGCCGCCTTTTTTGCGGGGTGCGTATTCGTACTTGTAGACCTTGAGGGATTTGACCGCACCCTTGGGCACGCCCTTGAGCCCCGGGCCGGCGTAGATGTTCTGGATATAAAAGGTGGCATCTTTCTCGCCCAGGCGGACGACGTCAGGCTTGGCGTGGGGGCGTTCTGTTTTGCGCAGCGGGATGGCTTCGACCAGGGAGTTTTGGTCAGCAGCCTTGATCGGGACAATGTTGTCAAAAGTATCGACCAGATAGATGCCATAGTTTTTATTATCGAGGCTCATCGAGACAATGAAGTGCTTGTCGCTGATCGGATAGGGATGGAGGAAGAGGGGAAACGAGCCGTTGACCAGACGGTCTTTGATAACGGGCTTCACCTCCTTGCCGGCTCCGGGGATGCGTTGGACGACACCGCTGGCTTCGTGGCGCCCCTTGTTGTTGTCAAACAGGATCAGCTCGCCAGCACGGGCGACGCCGTGGTGGCCCGAGATGATGGCAATGAATTTATTCGAACTGCCGGGGACGGGGCGGGCGTAGAACATGGAGTTTGGCCAGTAAGAGTTGCTGCCGTAAAACTCCTTCTGGTTGGTGCCGTCCGGGTTCATGTGCATCAGCACCCGACTGAAGTAGTGGGCGGAGTCGGTATATTCCCAGCGCAGAAAGAGAAGCTTTCCGTTAGGAAGCACGGTGGGGCACCAGTTGTTTTCCTGATCGAAGCAGAGTCGGCGGATTTTGTTTGTCTTCGGGTCGAGCAGGTGGAGGTTGGCAACGCTGTCCCTGCCGCCGACGCAGGGGACGCCCTGGAAGCCGGCGGTGGAGGTGAAGACGATGCGGTCGTCGGGAAGGTAGCAGGCGTCCATGCAGTCGATGTCGGCAATTTCCGGGGTGATTTGTTTCGATTTTTTGTTGCCAAGATCCATTTCGAACACAGCCCAGGCCCCATTTTTGCCGATGGAGGAATACATGATTTTTCCGGCGTCGTAGTGGAGTTCGAGGTCGCCGACGAATGCCTGGTTGGCGGGTTGGTAGAGCGTTTCGACCGAGCCGTCCTTGAGCGACAGGGTGGCGATTTGGTTTTTGTGTCCCGATTTGGGCATGCTGGAGTTGCATTGCCAGTTGGCGGGGAGCCATTTTTTCCCGCCTGTGCGTTCAACGATGAGGAGCTTTTCGAAATCGAGGGACGGGTTGGCCATCAGTGCCATTTTACGAAGCTCGGTGAGTGCTTCCTCGCTGTTGATTTGGGCGAGTTGTTTGAGGTATTTGGGGCCATTGGCGTAGCGGGATCCGTGGGTGTCCATCAGGTCCTGGATGGCCAGCCGTAGGCTCTCCTTGGTGCCGTAGTTGACTTCCTTGGCGGAGCTTGTTGCGGGGAATGATGCCAGCGTGACGGCGCTGATGAGCAGTGCTGCAGTAGGGAATGGTTTCATGGTGAAAATCGGGAAAGAGTCGAGAAAGAGTCGGGAAGGAGACCCCTGTATTGAATACGATTTCCTGTCAGTGAGGAGTCTGCATAATCTGCTCAATACCCCGCCTATTATGCGATGGTCTTATCGGGAGACGGCTTGCGAAAAGGCATGGAAAATCGTCGCCATCGAACTGGCACCGGCATCGAGGTGACCGATGACGCGGTCGCCGAGGTTGCGGGCGCGGCCGAATTTGGCGACCATGTCCCGGGTGCTGGCCAAGCCCGCGGCGGCGGCCTCGGCGGCCCTTTCGAACATGACTTGAAGACCCTCGGATTGGTGTTGCTGCAATGCCTCAACCGCGGGGATGAGGGCGTCCATCATGGTTTTGTCGCCGACGTCCGCCTTCGTTTGTTGCCGGACGTTGGCGAGGCCTGCGCTGAACATGGCGGCGACCTCGGCAGGCGCGAGTTGCTCTTTTTCCACGCCGTCACTCATACCGAGCAGGAGGGCGCCGATCAAGGTGCTGGTGGAGCCGCAGGATTCCATCATGGCGGCGAAGCCCATGTCGTTGAGGGCCTGTTTGATGTGGATTCCCTGTTCGGCGGTGTGGCTGACGGCGGTTATGGCCTGGCAAATAGCAGTGCCGTGATCGCCATCACCGGTGGCGGCGTCGAGGGCGGAGAGGTCGTCCTTGATGGTGGTCACCGCCGCAAGCGCGGCCGCGAACATCGCCTTCAGGCTGTCGATGTCGAGTTTTTCAGTCATGGAGTGTCAGGTATTACCAGCCAGTCCCGCTACCGGGTGATCCAGTAGGGAGCGTTGGATGGCGCTTGCAGGTACTGGATGTGGTCGGGGTCGAGTTTGCAGAGAATCATCTGGAACCCACCCATTTCCTGGACGGTCAGGAGGTTGTCGATGAGTCCGGGGATGATTTGGATACCCTGCGCCTGGAGCGATTGATAGGCCTTGCGATAGACGATGTTCATTTCCATCAGCGTGGATGATCCTACGCCATTGATGATGAGTTGCACGGTGTCGCCGGAAGTGGCACCCGTGGCCACGATCAGGGGGGCGATCATGCGTTCAGCGGTTTCGTCGGCGGTCAGCATTTTCGAGATGCCGCCGCCAGCCTCTCCGTGCTGACCCATGCCGATCTCCATTTCGTCCTCGGCGAGGTTGGAGATGGCCTGTCCGGTCTGCGGGTGGGTGCAGTTGGTCACGGCGACGGCCAGGGTGGCCATCTGGCCGTTGAACCGCTCGGCAATCTCGTAGACTTCATCGAGCGACTTCCCTTGCTCGGCCGCGGCACCGGCGACTTTGTAAAGCGGGATGCAGCCGGCGAGTCCACGCTTGTCCTCGATCGGGGTGTCGATCCCGGCGCTGATATCCTCGTGGGTCAGCAGCATCTTCACCTTGATGCCCGACCGTTCGGCGAGTTGCATCGCCATGTTGGC
>JARFRT010000602.1 GCA_029287105.1 Akkermansiaceae bacterium
CGGCTACGTGGTCAATTCGATCATGGGCGAACGCAACCAGGACGGCTCGATGACGGTCCATCTCGGCGGTTGCGACGATGGCAGGGTGAACTGCCTGCCGATCATGGAGGGCTGGAACTACATCGTGCGCCTCTATAAGCCGGGCCCTGAGATCCTCGACGGCAGCTGGACTTTTCCCGATGTCGAACCAGTAAATTAAAACGGGGAGTTTGATGATGAGAACGCTACTGCTAGTGATACTTTGCGTGCCAGCGTTTGTCTTCGCCAGAGAAGTCACCCTGGAAAACCTCGTCCGCGCGGAGACCGATCACATGATCCGCCAGAACATCGATGCCTACGGTCTCAAGGTTGGCCAGATCGTGCACCAGCGTGAGACGGTGGACCTCGCCAACCAGCCCGTGATCCGGATGAACGTGGATACCATCTATTCCTCGCTAGTCCTGGACCTGTCCAAGCCGGCTGAGATCACGCTGCCCGAGATCGACGGGCGCTATCAGTCGATGCATGTGATGAACCAGGAGCACTACATGTTCGTCGAGGCCACGCCCGGCACCTATCGCCTGACCGAGGAAGAGGTCGGGACACGTTTTGCGGCCTTAGCATTCCGCACTTTCATCGAACCGTCCGACCCCGACGATGTGCAAGCCGCCCACGCCGCGCAGGACGGCATCATTGTCTCCGGCGGCGGGTCCGGGCCGTTCGAGGCGCCAGACTGGGACACCGAGCAACTGGCGGTGGCACGCAAGGCGCTGAACGACCTCGCGGCGGAAATCAGCTTTGACTCCAGCCTGGCCTTCGGGCGCAAGGACGAGGTGGATCCGGTGCACTTCCTGGTTGGCGGAATCGCGGGGTGGGCCGGATTGCCGGCGAGAGGTGCTATTTACCTGGTCGATGCCGTGGACCAGAACGACGGCCAGACGCCCTATGCGGTAACAGCCAAAGACGTGCCGGTGGACGCGTTCTGGTCGATCACCGTCTACAACGAAGACGGCTACATGGAGCCCAACAAGCTCGGCCGGAACAACTACAACAACGTCACCGCCGAACCGAATGACGACGGCTCCATCACTATTCATCTCGGTGGCTGCGATGATGGCCGCGTGAACTGCATCCCCATCACACCGGGATGGAGCTACGCTGTTCGCCTGTATCAGCCGCGCGAGGAGATCCTCGACGGGAGCTGGAGCTTCCCTGAATTCAAGCCCCCCAACTGACTTTCGAGGAACCATTGGTATGAAAAATTTCGCCCTTCCCCTCGCGCTGGCCGCCTGCCTACTGGTGCCCAGCGCAGTCTTCGCGCGGTCCGGTGAAACGATTGAACTGACTGACGCGCAGATCGAGGAACTGGTGCTGCGTTCCTACCAATATGTCGCCATGTTCAACGTCAACAACAAGTTCGCGCTCGACACCGCGAATCCGATGTGCACGCAGGGCTACAACCGGGTCTACGCCAATACCGACCTGGCGGACCACACCCTGCAGGCCATTGCGCGGCCCAATAACGACACCCTCTACGTCATCGCGATGGTCGATGTGACCGAGGAGCCGATCGTAATGGAGATGCCGGTTTTCGACTCGAAATACGTTTCCCTGATGGTCACCGGCTACGACCATTACGTAAACATTCCCATGTCGACCGGCGATGGGGACTTCGGCAAACCGTCGACCATCCTGCTCTACAGTGAGCGCACCCCGGGCTACGAGGGTGAGCCGGTGGAAGGCGTGGACAAGGTGTTCGAAGTGAGCGGTGACTTCATCAGCGCCGCCCTACGGGTCATGCCCCATGCGGCGGAACCCGATCGCCTCAGGGCCAATCTCGCTGCGATGCGCAAAGTCGATCTCGAGCCGCTCTCCGAGTTTCTCCGAAAGAAGGCGGGGGAAGCGCAATCGTTGCCGGGGGGCAGCCCCCAGGGTATCGGCAGGAACCTGGACCTCAAGGAGGACCTCGCCCGCTTCCCGGCGTTCGGCTCGGATTTCGAGATCTTCGAGGATCGCTTCCTCGAGGTCATGCAGTTCGTGGTTAACCACACGACCTTCGACTCCGAAGACGAGTTGGACGTTGCGCTGCTTAAGGTCCTGAAACCACTCGGTGTCGAACCTGGCAGGGAGTTCGACCCGGATGCGGTGGCCGACATCGACGGGGCAGCTCTGCGAGCGGTGGCGGAACGTTTTGCTACGCAGCAACTGGCGAATATGGGCGACCCGGACTTCGTGGCCACGATCCTGACCAAGCTCTTTCAACCCAAGGGCGAGATCAGCGTCGAAGTCCAGGCATTCCAGTCGATTTCCGGGCCGATTGGACAGCCGGCCAGCCAGGCGATTTACCAGCCGGTACTCACCGAAGACGGCAAGCCGATGAACGCGATGCATGACTACGAGATTGTGATGGCACCCGACGCCATGCCACCGGCCAGGGCCTTCTGGTCGGCGACGCTGTATGACCTGGACAACGGTTTCTTCATTCCCAATGACCGCAAGAAATACAGCGTCGGCGAGAATGCAGGATTCCAGCGCGATGAGGACGGTGGCATCCGCATCGTCATCGCCGCTGAGAAGCCCGAGGGCGTGCCGGAGGAGAACTGGCTGCCCATCGAGCGCGGCGATATCGACCTCGATGTCAACATGCGGCTCTACAGCCCGGACCTCGAGAAGTTCAAGAACTGGACCCCGCCCAAGGCGAAGAAGCTTTGAGCGAAGGGCACGGTCCAGCGCACCGTTCCATTGATCTTCACAGCATCTGAGACCTTTGATGTCGGCATGGACACCGCTTCGCCGGTGGCGGACGACTACTTCGACAAGGCGCCCTTCGAGTTCGAAGGCACCCTGAAACGCCTGTATTTCAATTACCTGGGAGCAGAGTAGGCGGGCTTCCTGGCACCAAGGAAATCCCACAAACCAAGACAAAAGCAGAGAGGAATCGCCATGAAAAAGAGAATCCACAGTTTGCTGCTCGCCGCGCTGGCGGCGGGCACCACCAACCTCTGGGCTCAAGCGCCTGATTTGCCCCCGACACCCTACATGGGTGGCCCGGTCGAGCTGGTGGAGGCGCCGAACGGCGCGATCGCCAACAAGCGCATCCTGGACGGCATCGACGAGGTGGCGTGCACCGAACCCACCATAGAGAAACCTGTCGAGGACATCTGGGTGTTCTGTGGCTATGGCCTGGCCCCTATCGCCGTTATCGACACCGACGAGGGGTTGATCGCCTTCGACACCGGTGACACCAAACACGACGGCGAAATCCTGCTGGAGGCCATTCGTACAGTCAGCGACAAGCCGTTCAGGGCCATCATCTACGGGCACTCGCACACGGCCTTCGGTGCCGGGGTATTTGCGGAGGGACAGGACGACCTCACAATCATCGGCCATCCGAACCTCAACGCCGTGGTAGAGGCGAACATGAAGGCAGCGGGCTTTCCCGCCTATTACCCGGAAATCGGGCCTTACCTCACCGCGCGGGGATTGATTCAGTTCAATGCGTTCATGCCGAGCGAGGGGCCGGATGCCTGGGTTTTGCCAACGACTTTTCCCGAAGATTTCACGTTGGCTTACCTGCCCGTCAATACGCCGGTTGAAGATGGTCAGGAAATGACCGTGCTGGGAGTGAAGATGCAGTTCTTCACCCAATATGGCTCGGACGACAAGGTGCACACCACCGTGTGGCTGCCCGACCGCAAGATTCTGTTCACGACTTTACTGTGGTCCAGCCCGCCGCAGCTGTACTCGGTGCGCGGCGACGTGTATCGCGACCCGCGCGAGTGGATCGAGGGCCTCAAGTTCAACCGCAGCCTCG
>JARFRT010000012.1 GCA_029287105.1 Akkermansiaceae bacterium
CCGATGATGAGAATGATATGGGGCCGGGAGGAATCAGTCTTGGCTGTGGCCAATTGAAGCGAGATGGCGAGGCCTGTTGCCGCCCTGGTGCAAAGGCGCAGGACGTGACTGCGTGTTATCAGCGGCTTACTCGTCAAGACGGCGCACTTTTAACCCTTTCTTAATTTGAAAGGAACCCATTTTTCCCATGACCAATCACACGCGCTCGTATTTCATGCTGTGGTTTTCAATTGCCTCATCCTCCCCAACCGAGATAGGCTGATGGCGCCGGAAGCGGCGAGGCACGGACTATCGACCTGGTTCACGGACACGTCGGCACACCCAACTCCAGCCTTCCCGCACCCAGCCCTAACACGTCGCAACCATGCACTCGCGCCATGCCACCGAATCCATCTTGCGCCGGGAGGACCCCGGCCGGGTCGTCTACGCTCCGAACTACTGGCAGTGGTTCTCCCACCAGCAACGGCACGGGTTGCTACCCGAGCAGCTCGCGTCCTGCAACGACCAGTTGGACATGCTCAACGAACTCGGCGTGGACGTGTTCAGTCGCAACATCTACTGCGACCAGCGACGCTGCTGGTTCGGCGGGCTCTCCAGCGAGGACAACAGCGACTTCGAATGCGAAACCGTGGAGTTGGAACAAGTCAACGGCGACCTGCATATCGAGCGCACCTATCACCTGCCGTCCGGATCGCTCACCGAGCGCCTGCGCCACGTTTTCCGGGAAAGCACCCTGGTCCAGGAAAAGTTCCTGATCGATGACTACGACGAACAACTCACGCTTCTCGAAGAATTTGTCGAGCGCCGCCGCTGGACGTTCAACCCGGACCTGTGGAGGCAATGGACCGACCGCACCGGCGACCGCGGGATCATCTGCGCGGGTGAGCTCTTCAGCCCGCTGAAGCTTCTGCATCTGGTGATGGGGCCGGAAAACACGACTTTTCTTCTGGTTGACGAACCCGAGCGTGCCCGGGCCATTCTTCAGGCACACGAGGACGCGCAGCTCGATCTGGTCCGGCAAATGGCGCTTGCGGGTGTGCCGTCGATGATGGCGATGGACAACCTGGACACCGTGTTTCACACCCCGCAGTATGTTGAAGATTACTGCGCGTCATTCTATCAGAACGCGTCCGCAATCTGCCACGCGCACGGAAGCACCTTCTTTATCCACGCCTGTGGAAACCAAAAGGAAAACCTCGGCCGCATCTCGTCCTACGGGGTGGACGGGCTCGAGGGAGTCGCTTACCCACCGCTGGGCAACATTGAGTTGGACCAGGCATTCAAGGCCAGCGGCGACCGCTTTATCATCACCGGGGGAATCAGCGCCATGGAAACCCGCGACCTGCAATCCCGCCAGGCGGTGTTCGACTATGTTGGCGAATTATTCGAGCGCCTGCGTCCGTACCGGCACCGCTTTTTTCTCGCCGCCAGTTGCAACACGGCGATCAATGCCTCGTGGGACACCCTGCTGCACTTCCGTGACGCCTGGAAGGAATTGGGATGCCCGGGGCACGCGGGGCAAAGCGACTAACGAACCATAAAATCACCAGACTTTCAGCCTGACTTTACCCTTGCCCGGGTTTTCGAATGGACCGGCGGTGGGATTCTGACGATCCCTTTTTTTGCCGAAATAGTCGGTATCGACGTTGATTGGCGACCCGTCAGGATTTAGATACGGCAAGTCCGGAACCCGGGCCTTACCTAACAATTTCGTGGTGACCAGCTGGCTCGACTGGCTCTCGATCCTTTCCGGCAGGGTCAGTTCGAGATAGACTGCGGCCCCGTCTTCAACCACGCTGATGTTGGGATTGAACCCGGCCGCCACAAGGGCACTCTTTTCTGCCTCATGGGAATTGGAGCCATTCAAATAGACATTTCCCCCGACGAGCACCGGAAACTTGCTTTCGTTGTAAACATCGAGCCCGCCACCGGTCAGGATGTTATTATAAAATCGGTTGTCGCCACCGCTGATGTTGCTCAGGCCGGCAATCTCAGTGGAGTGGGGCTTGTGGTAGGGGGTCTTGCGGGGGGATTTACCCGTGTGCTTGATCGCTCCGGCAAACAGGTTGTGCACGAAGGCACCTCCCTGGGAGTGGTCCTTCAGGCTGTTCTTGGTCAGGCAAATATTGTTGTCCACCATGGAGGGGCCGTGGTTGACCTCGGTAAACAGGTCCTCACGTCCGTTGTCATAGAGCAAGTTGCGTGTCACCCTCGTGCCCTGCGTCATCCAGTCCAGCCAGATGCCTCGGGAGGTTTGGTGGATGCGGTTGTTGGCAATCAACATATCGATCGGGGCATGGAACTTAATACCCGCCTGCTCGTGACCGGCGAACGGTTTTTCGTAGTTGATATTAAAAATGTGATTGCCGGTGATGCGGCTGAACGCGCCGCCCAGGCTACCGCAAATCCCGGCCGCGCCGCAGTGCGAGATCGTGTTACCCCGGACGATGTGGGAGCCAATTTTGTCCTTCGACCACCCTCTTGCCAAACCACGTTCGATGGTTTTCACATAGCCGACCGCGCTATTGGCGGAGGTGTTGTCGAACTCGTCACCGTGTTTGCCCAGCGTCACCCCGACACATTTTGAATCGCTGATCACGTTGTTTTCAATGATCCATCCCTTGCTCCAATGGGTGCCGATGAGGGCGGTCTGTTCCGAGGTCGGCGCCGCCCATTGCGAGGCCGCGTGGCGCATGACGAATCCACGGACGGTGATGTAGTTGCGCCCGGGCTGATCCGGGTAGAAAACGGCGGCCCGGGCGTTGGCCTCAACGAGCGCGGAGCGTGGATCCGACGCACCGAAATTCGCCCAAATCCGGGTTTGCTTGCCGTCCACAGTAGCGAACCAGCTCATGGCACGCGCCTTGAGTTTTTCCAGCGACACCTCCTCAAAGAGAGCCTTGCCATTGAGGTAGATTTCCCCCGTGTGGTGGTCCCGGCCGTTGCGCATGAACCAGTCGCCGGCGATGAGATCCTTGTACGGGTTGTAGTCGCCGAAAAATTCATTGGGAAGAATCGCAAGCCAGGTGCCGTCCGACTGCTTCTTCCAGCCCTTGATCACCTCGGACCCCTTGATCGTCACCGCCTCGCCTTGGGCGGCCTGGTAAACAATACGCCGGTCATCGGACGTGCCGCCGCGTGGTGGGTTGATCCGTTCGCGGTAGGTTCCCGCATGCACGGTAATGACATCCCCTGGTCGGGCAACTTTTGCCGCAGCCGATACCGTCTTGAACGGCATGGCGCGACTGCCCTGGTTCGTGTCCAGGCCGGTGACCGATACATGGTACTCCGCCGCGTGGATCGCGATGGATGACAGCAAAACAGCAAGTGTGGTGATGGTTGTTTTCATAATAATAAGAGAGAGAGTTTGTCGTCAAAGTTCAGTCGTGCCGCTCCACGAGACGCACCGGGCCGAGTAGGCCGGAATCCTCCGCCTGCCATTTCCTCTTGCCGCTCCCGACCACCTTGATATTGGTTCGGGTGAGGCGTTTGCTTTCGGGCAACAAATGATCGGCCATCACGCGGTTGCGCCATGAGTTCACCACCATCACCTCCAGCTTGTTTTCCCCGGGCTTGAGCGCTTGGCTGACATCCACCCGGAAGGGCGGTCGCCAAACGATTCCGAGGTCGTGACCATTGAGCGTGACCCGGCCGATGCCGACCCCCTTGACCTGTCCAAGCTCAAGCGCAAGCGTCTTGCCGACCAAGGATTTGTCGGCATTGAATGCCGTCCGGTAAACCGCCTTACCCGAATAGTGCCTGATTCCAGGGTCGGCGTGATCCGTCCAGTCGCTGAGGCGCTCAAAACGGACCGGCTTGTCCGGACCGCCCCAGCGGGGATCAAAACTCACCACCCACGGCCCGGCCAGCGTCTGTTTTTCCTGCCAGGTCGGAAAATTAGGGCCGTCGGCGCGACCGCTTCCCGCTTGATCGCGGAATACCACAAAGGTGCTGTCAAAGATGCCCAGCCTCAGCGGCAGCCGCGTGCGGCCGTCGGCGCATTGATAGGTCGTCGCCTCGCGCACGCTGCCATCCACCGGGTTCCACAACTCCGGTGCCCGGTCACTGGACCGGAACACGGCGGTGACATCCCTGGCCTTGCCCGCCAGTTCGGATAGAAAATAAATGTCGGCATCGCCAATGCGGTAATGGATCCAGTCCAAACCGCTGGTATCCCCGCCACCCTGAAACGCCACGTCCGCGACCACGCCGTCGGCCTGCAGCAGGTCGCGCGCGGGCATACCCCAGGCGATGCGACCCTTGCCCACCTTGCGGGTCCCCCTTTCCGGCGGGGCGTCCACGCCCCAGAGGCCGTCGGCGAGCTGCTTGAACAAGGCCCGGCCAGCCGCACCCCCTACAAGACTAACAGCCTTCACTGGCTTGGGCCCGAGCACGGTGCCGCCGGCGCGCACCAATGCGTCGATTTTCTTCAGCACGCCCAGCGAAAGAACGCGGTGGTCGGGAAGAACCAGCACGCGGTATTCCATGCCGGACGGCAACGCGAGCCGACCCCTTTTCGCCGCCAGACGGGAAAGCAACAACTCTTCGCTGAGCACGTCAAAGTCATAACCAGGTAGCGCGCCTGCCGGATCGTGGCCTTTCCGCGAGAAAATGTTAGGTATGTGGTCGCCGTAATAATAAACCACATCGGCGACAAACTTCCCCTGCTGTGCGAGGTACTGGCAGCGCTTCATGTAGTCGATGAATGCGGTCGATTCATTCCACCAGGTCACCTGCGGGTTGAAGTGGGTGCCGGCAAAATATTCCTGGCCAGGCAGACCCATCTCCTTGGGCGAGCAGGTGAAGGTGTGGTTGAACACGAGATTCAACCCGGCGCAGAATTCGTGGTCGAAGCTCGGCTTCATCGCCGACCACGGGACGTCATTCCAATGTGGCCCGATGGTGGTGAAGGCCTCCGCGCCAACCAGTCGCTTGCCGTAGGTGTGTGCCGCCGAAGAGGCTTGTTTCACAAAAAACCGGCTGTCCGGGGCCGGGCGGTGGGGCGAGGGCGACCAGAATTCGCTCATCATCAACTCGCTGCGGCCGTAGTTTTTCAGTCCGTCCAGCGGCCCGGCATGGGGGCCGGCGCACTCGGGGTGGGTACCCATGCCGTGTTTCCGTGACAGCTCGGCCAACACGCCATAGTGGTCGGCCACCCGGTCGGCAATCGTTTTCCGGAAGTCGGCGAGAAAGGCATTCGACGCCTCGCGGCTCTCGACCACGTGGCCGGTCAGAACCGCGAGCCACGGCAACGGGTCGTAGCCGCGGTTCTGCTGGAACGTCTGTGCGAAACCCGGCGTCCAGTTCATGCCGCCGCCTTCCCAGCTGTCGGTATGGATATAGCGTAATGTGGTGCCGGCCATGGGCCCGATCGCCTGGCAAAGCGGCTCGATGTTGCGGTTCCAGTAGGCGCGCAGCGACGCCGGGTTCAGGTAATCGAGCACGCGCCCGCCCCAGCCGGCGCTGTGGGTGGAAACATGGGCACGCGTCGCCGTGTGGCCGAGGCGGATGATTTCCCACTCGCCCTTGGGCACCCCCCAGTGCAGCGTGCCGCCAGCCTCCATTTTGTCGCTGAGCCTGATGATCTCCTTACTTTTCACCGCGCTTTCCCCGGGCAAGGCGGGTGAGGATTCCAGCAGGCCACGGCAATCCGGCGCCGACATACCGAGCTCGCGCGTCGCGTTTTTGAGTGCCAAGTCCTTGATCGGCCGGGTTGCCGAAGCACCTGATACAGGAACCGCGATCACCGCCACATCCTTGTAAAACAGACCCTCCTTGACTGGGGATTTCAGCGACTGGCTGATCGTTGCCGGCCCCTTGACCTTGGTTTTCGACCACACCAGCGTCTGAGTCGCCTCCTGCTCGCTGACCTTCGGCCCGCCCAGGTTCCAGCCGCTCTGGATGTTCAGGCTCAGTTCGAGATCGAGCCGTTTCGCTTCCTTGCAGGCGTGGACAAACAGCCGGGTCCACGCGGGGCCGCCGAAGACGGGTCCGGCGGGCACGCGGCGGTTGCCCCGCTGACTGCTGCCATCGGCATCAAAAATCAACGCCCCGTTAAACCCCTTCGCCTTCATTTCCTCCAGGTCGCGGGTGATGGCCTCCTCCGTGACATTGCCATTGAGCCACCACCAGAACGCACGGATCCCGGCACTGTGCGGCGGCGTCTTGAATCCCGCCTCCCATGTCTCCGCAGCCGTCAATCCACCGCAGCAGCCCACCAGAAGCAGGACAACGGACACCTTGGTCATTACTGTCATTTTTTTCATTCTTTTTGTAGGGGGTGGATCCCAGCGCGCGCCTACGCCGCGACTCAAACGACCCGCACGGTTTCAATGCCGAGCAATTCGCCGATTTTCTCAATCTTCCCGGCGAGGTGGCCGACGCCGATCGCGCAGTGGTGGGCGGGACCCCCTTTCGACCAGTCGTTCATAAAGTCCTTCGCGCTGATCGCGAATTTGTAGCGGCTGTTGGTATTGCCAATCTGGAGGATCGGCCCGGGCACCGACTCGCCTTCGGCCACCTGCAACAGGACCGAACCATCACCGCGCTGCACCACCGAGAGCAGGGTGACGGGACCATGTTGCACGGTCATCTGGATCGATAGCCCTTTGCCCGGCTTGCCGTGATAGAGCGGCAGCGGCACCAGGCCGACGGGACCCTCGGCAATCGCAAAGTGCGCCGGCCCGTCGTGTCCAAGATAGACGACGTCATCCACAAAATCCGTCAGATAAAACTCGGAAAACGAGCCGCCGGCGCCGAGCAGATCCATGATCTTCATCGCCTGGACATTTTTGATTTCGCACTCGCCCGCGACCGGGACATTCCTCCCGGTCAGCAACGTGTTTCCCGGGAGGATGGAGGTCACGATATTTTCATACTCCCCCACCCCTTCATAGTAGTAAGCCATCGACCCGAGCCTGTGTTTGGCGATCAGTTCATCGAGTGCCACCGAGGTTTTTGCGGCGCGCGCCATCTCGGATGGCTCGCATTCCGGCGAGACCTCGAATTTCCCGTGCATCTCGGCAAGTTTCGCCTCGACTTGATCCTCGGTCACCGACTTGCGTAGCTCGACCAGCTCACACATTTCCAGAAGTTCGAAATGGTTCCCGAACACGGCGGCCTGCTGGGTGAGGTCGCTGTAGACGTCAAGCATGCCGCAGTAATAATGGCCGAGCACCCCGACACGGTTCCGGCGCATGCCCTCGACAGCCTTGGCGGCGTCCACCCAGTCCTGGATTTCACTCCAGGCGACGGCATCCTGAAGATATCCGGTGACCACGTGGTAGTCGATCTTGGCGCGGTTGAAAACGCAGGCGAGTTCGGGAACCGAACACGACTGGCAATGCTCGAGCCAGACGCCGGTCATTTTGCCCCGGTCGCCCAGCGCGTTGAATTTTTCGTAATCGAGTTGGGCGACCGGTTGCAGGTTGAGCATCACGACCGGCACCTTGGCTTTTTGCACGACCGGCAGCACCGTCGATGACAGCGCGTAGGTCGAGATGAAGAGAAAGATCATCGAAACGTCCTCCCGCCTGAACAGGTCTGCTGTGCCGTCTGCCTTTTCGACACAATCGACCATTCCGCCGTCCACCAACTCGATCCCCATGCCCTCAATACGCTCGCTGATCTCGGTGTGGTAGCCATTCAAACGGTCAAGCAGCCCGTCAAATTGTGGCCAGTAGGTGTCGAGCCCGATTGAAAATATCCCCGCTTTCATTGTAGTTGCTGATTCCCTTGAGTTCATTCTGATCGTTTCCGTTCCTATTGTTATTTGAGTATCAGCGCATGATACATCGCCTGTTTAATAAGCACCCTACACAGATCCACGGGAAATAAGAATGCACATTCTGACAATTGTCATCCGCATTCTGACCCCATTCGATTGACCGGGCCGCGTCGAATTGGCAGGAAGCGATGGATTTTCCCGTCTCGCTGGATTCCTCTGACGCATGGAATAACATTGACCTCACCGCTGGTTGATTTACACAGCGCGCCGTCGAAAGGTTACTACCATGAGCAAAGAAACGATCATTTACACCCAAACGGACGAAGCACCGGCACTCGCCACCCACTCCTTCCTCCCCATCGTCCAGTCGTTCACCCAATCCGCCGGTGTCCGCGTCGAGACCAAGGACATCTCGCTGGCCGGGCGCATCCTCGCCAATTTCCCCGAGAACCTGACCGGGGAGCAACGTACCCCCGACGCCCTCGCCGAACTGGGTGCCCTCGCCAAAACCCCCGAGGCCAACATCATCAAACTTCCCAACATCTCCGCCTCCGTGCCCCAGATGGAAGCCGCCATCGCCGAACTTCAGGCGAAGGGGTACAACATCCCGGACTACGCCGACGCCGAGGACCGCTACGCCAAGATCAAGGGCTCCGCCGTTAACCCGGTGCTGCGCGAGGGCAACTCCGATCGCCGCGCCCCCAAGGCCGTCAAGGAATATGCCAAGGCCAACCCCCATCGCATGGGCGCCTGGTCAGCCGACTCCCAATCCCACGTCGCCTGCATGGATGGTGGCGATTTTTTCTCCAACGAAAAATCCATCACCGTTGACGAGGCCACCGATGTCAAGATCGAGCTGACCGCAACCGATGGCAGCACCACGGTGCTCAAAGCAAGCACGCCACTGCTCGCCGGGGAAATCCTCGATGCCAGCGTGATGAGCAAAAAGGCACTCGCCTCCTTCCTTGAAGCGCAAATCGCCGATGCCAAGGCGCAGGGCGTGCTCTTCTCCCTGCATATGAAAGCGACCATGATGAAGGTTTCCGACCCGATCATCTTCGGCCACTGTGTCGCCGTTTTCTTCAAAGATGTCTTCGCCAAACACGCCGACATTCTGGACGGGTTGAATGTCGATCTGAAAAACGGATTCGGCGACCTGCTCGGCAAGATCGAGTCGCTGCCTGCCGACCAAAAGGCCGCCATCCTCGCCGACATCGACGCCGCCTACGCCAACGGCCCCGGCCTCGCCATGGTCAACTCCGACAAGGGCATCACCAACCTGCACGTCCCCAGTGACATCATCGTGGATGCCTCCATGCCCGCCATGATCCGCACCTCCGGCCAGATGTGGAATGCCGAGGGCAAGCAGCAGGACACCAAGGCCGTCATCCCGGACGCCTCCTACGCCGGCGTCTACCAGGCGACCATCGATTTCTGCAAGAAAAACGGTGCATTCGACCCGACCACCATGGGCACCGTGCCCAACGTCGGGCTGATGGCTCAAAAAGCCGAGGAATACGGGTCACACGACAAAACCTTCGAAATCCCGACCGACGGCACCGTCCGCATCACCGACGCCTCAGGCAACACCCTCATCGAGCACCAGGTCGAAGCGGGCGACATCTGGCGCGCCTGCCAGGTCAAGGACGCGCCGATCGCCGACTGGGTCAAACTCGCCGTCAACCGCGCCCGCGCGACCGGATGGCCGACCGTCTTCTGGCTCGATGAAAACCGCGCCCACGACGCCCAACTGATCCAAAAGGTCGGCCACTATCTGGGCGAACACGACACCGACGGGCTGGAACTCCACATCATGTCACCCGTCGAAGCCACCGAGTTCACTCTCGCACGTGTCAAAAACGGGCAGGACACAATCTCGGTCACCGGCAATGTCCTGCGTGACTATCTCACCGACCTCTTCCCCATCCTCGAACTCGGCACCTCGGCCAAGATGCTCTCCATCGTCCCCCTGATGAACGGCGGCGGTCTCTTCGAAACCGGCGCCGGCGGCTCCGCCCCGAAACACGTGCAGCAGTTCGTCGAGGAAAACTACCTGCGCTGGGACTCGCTCGGCGAATTCCTCGCCCTCGCCGTTTCCCTCGAACACCTCAGCGAGAAATTCAACAACCCGCAGGCCAAGGTGCTCGCCGACACACTGGATGCCGCCACCAGCCAGTTCCTGCTCAACGACAAGTCGCCGACCCGCAAACTCGGTGGTATCGACAACCGCGGCTCCCACTTCTACCTGGCACTTTACTGGGCCCAGGCACTCGCCGCGCAAACCGACGACCCCGAACTCGCTGCCATCTTCGCCCCCGCCGCCAAGGCTCTCGCGGAAAGTGAATCCGCCATCGTCCAGGAACTCATCGCCGTGCAAGGCTCACCGGTCGACACCGGCGGCTATTACCTCACCAACGACGCCCTGACCAGCGCAGCGATGCGCCCGAGCCAAACCTTCAATAACATCCTCGCCGGTATCTAATGACCTGTGAGGCAATCCCACCC
>JARFRT010000013.1 GCA_029287105.1 Akkermansiaceae bacterium
ACTGACGTCACACTGAGGTCACCAACGGGCTCCTGGAGCCGGCTCATAGAGAATCCGCTTCACCATTTAATGCACCATTTAAAAAAGAACAGACAGATGAACAGAATCAAAGCACACATTTCAAGGATCACGGGCACACTCACGGTTGTGGCCGCATTGGCATTGGGTTCCGGCGCGGCGGTCGCCCAGAAGAAGGGCGCTGCCAACGGTGGGCCTGGTTATTATGAGGACGGTGGCATGCGGATGTTCAATCCGTATCCAACGGACACCGGCAGGAGTGGCAATCGGTCCTGGAGCGTGCGCAATTTCGGGCCCGTCGGGATTGGCATCAATTTGAAGCGGCCGGGCATGACCATGGAGATCAGCAATGTGGAGAAAGGGTCGCCGGCGGAAGCCACGGGCAAACTGAAGAAGGGGCAAATCATCGAGAGCATCAATGGCATAGTGCTCGAAAAGATCGATCCGCGCATCATCCTCGGCAACATCATCACCCAGGCCGAGGCGGAGGATGGGGAAATCAATTTGAAGATCAAGGACCTTGGCAATGTGCTGGTCAAGATCCCAGTCATGGGTGCCTACAGCAAAACATGGCCGGTGAACTGCCCGAAATCCGACAAGGTTGTCCGGAATCTTGCCGACCTCATTGCCAAAGACGAGCAGCCCAAATGGGGATCGGTCATCTTTCTATTGTCCACGGGTGAGGAGAAGGATCTTGCGGTCGTGCGCAAGTGGATGAAGAACATCAAAACCATCGGGGGAATGAACTGGGAGAAGGGCTACAAGGGGCCCGGCCTCTGCGAATACTATCTGCGGACGGGGGATCAGTCCGTGCTGCCGGTCATCAAGCAGATGACTGAAGAACTCAAGGTGAACATGTACAACGGCGGTTGGAGCGGTCGCGGATCACCCGCGGCGTTCACCTATTCCACCGGAACAGGACAGGTGCATGCCTCCGGCATGAACTGTATGACCTTCCTTCTGCAGGCCAGATTGTGTGGCGTGGAAGTGGACGACTACATGTTCAAGAAGTCGCTGCAGCAGTTCTACCGCTTTGCCGGGCACGGCAATGTCGCCTACGGCAACGGGCCGCCGGAGGGTGGATTCCGCGATAACGGCAAGACAAGCGGCTTGGCCGTCGCCATGGCCGTTGCGGCACAACTGACGCCTGAGGGGGAATCGTCCGTCTATGCCAAGGCGCGCGACAACTCGGCCATGAAGGGTTTTTACGCGACCAATTGGTTCCACGCCGCCCATACCGGTGGAGGCATGGGGGAAATATGGCACCATGGGGCGGTGAACGTGATGCGCGAAAAGCGACCGACTCCGTACCGATCCTATCTGGATACCAGGCGTTGGGTGATGGATCTGTCGCGCCGGTTTGATGGTGGTGTCGGCATCGCGGGTATGGACGACCGGTATGACCGGTCCGCAACCGAGGCATCGGGCGGCAGGGCGTGGGGCACGTACTTTGCGCTCACTTACACGTACCCTCGCAAACATCTGCAAATTTGGGGCGCTCCCCGCAGCAAGTGGGCCAAGACCTACCCATTGCCTGCACGCCCGTGGGGCAACGCGGCCGACGACATTTTTCAGTCTCCCGAGCCCATCCCGGGGGGCAAGCTCACCATGGATGATCTCATGAAGGAGACAGTTGAGACAAGCGCCTCAGTGGCGGTCATTGAGAAACTGGGCGACCCGAATCTCAGTGACGAGACGTTGCTCCATTACATTTACCACCCCGAGTACGGCTTTCGCAGTATGGCGATGGATCAAGTGGTCAAACGTGATCGGGTTGACTTCGTGGTGCCGCTGCTGAGGTCGGGCGATCCGCGCCTCCGGCAGGCGGGGCTTTTAACTCTCACCGGGATGTTCAAAGGCAGGGCTTTTTCAGAGGATAAAGTGACGCCGGAAATGTATGATCTGGTCGGCGCCATGGTGGATGATCCCAAGGAATCATGGTGGGTTGCGATCCATGCCATCAAAGCGCTGAATCGGGCCACGCCCGAGCGTATTGGCAAGCACCGTGACCGACTGCTGCAGTTTTTGGCTTACGACAGCGTTTGGGTGCAGACCGCCGCGGTCATCACGCTTGCGAAGATCGCCACAGCGCCGGAGCATTACCAAACCGTTTTGCCTGCGATTGTGGATGCGGCGGCATCATTCACGGTTGATTCAGCGTCGTATCAATCCACCAGCACGATTGCGAAAGTCATGAAGTCAGCCGGGCCGGAGGTCAAAGCCTTTGCCGAGCCGCTGCTCAAGAAAACCTACACCGGTATGCCTGATGTGCTGAAAGACCCGTACACGGGTGCCGTCATGAACCGGGGGGCGAAAACGGTTCGTTCACGTGTCGGATCCATCGTCCAGCAATTGCCGGGAGGGGCCGAGTTTGTGCGCATGATTCCCAAGATCACGCTGGCCTCCTATATCAGCGGCAAGGATGCCGACCTGTATCGCTACAGTGGCAAGTTCACGCCGAATAAGGAGATGCTCGGCACTTGGGCGTGGTGCATTTGGCCGCAGCCCAGGAACCCGCAGGAAGTGGATGCCTCCATCAAAAAATGGCTCAAACCCCGGCTTGGGAAAAACCCCACGAAGGTCCAACAATCAAAGGATACAATCCAGCTGAGTGATGGCGGGAAAGTGGCCAAGTCCAGATACTTCGGCGGCTATTTCTGGTCCGGCGACATGCTGATCGGGGTCAATGACGACCAGGCGCTTCAAATGGAGGTGAGGACCGTCGAGGGTTTCGACTTTCTCATTATCGAGAAAGGTGGATTCAATGCCACCCCCGACAATGACGAGATCAAGGAGATCCCCAAGGACTGGCACTGCGGCTATCACATTTATATCAGGCAAAAGTGAGGCGACGGCCGTGAGACACGGGCTCCGGGCATGGAAATGGGTCCACGACCCGTAACCGAAAATGCCTAGCTCTCCGCGGCTGCGGCTGCCTCTGCAGCCAGCTCGGCCTCAAAATCCGCCTCCAGCTTCGCTTGGGCGTCGGCTTCGCTCATTTTGATGGCTTCCTTGGCGGCAGCTTCCTCGGCGGCCTGCTGAGCCGCGAGCTTTTCAGCCCGCGCATCCTCGCGAGCCATCCGCTTATCCAGCTTCTTCTGCTCTCGTTCGCGGCGTTTCTGGTCTTTGCTTGGTGTGAAGGCCATGGGGTAGTCTTGTTGTGGTTCTTGTGACAGGGGTGTCCTGCCCGTTGCAGCGGCGACATGCGTAGCTGCGCTGTCCCCATACAGTCCGAATGCCGTCCGAAACAAGAAAAAATGAAGAAGATATGCGGTTCAGGCAGAAAAATGGGGCATTATGGCCATTCAGTGTAAACACTTGGCATGCACTGAGGGCATACACTGAGGCGGTTCAAGGAATCCGAAAATCCGAATGCCTGGCATACTCAGTGGTAAGCTCAAACGGGAAGAAGCGCGTCTTTCTCGTCGCGTTAAAACCCGTTTTCCGGAACCCGCTTTGAACAAAAGACGCTGTCAAATGATGCTGAAAATCCCGCAATTTATGAGGAGTGGGTGCGGCGCATGGTTGTACTTTGCCCCACTGTCGGCCTGACCAATCCTTGGCCAAGCAACAGCACAACCCATGAACCCCCAAAAAGATGAAACTCCCGAAAAACTACACCATGCTATCTTCCGCAGCCGTTCTCCTGGCTCTCGGAATGACCAGCCCTCTGGTCGGGGCAGGACCATTGACAAAATCTCCTGAGCAGCTCGATAAGAAGATCGCCAATGCCCAGGCACGACTGGAGAAGCTTCAGGCTAAGCCGAAGCGGCGTATCCCTGCACCCGTTCTGGCCAACGCACGCGGGATCGTCATCATGCGCAACCTCAAGATCGGTCTCGGTTTCGGTGCCGAGGCAGGCGGCGGTGTCGCGATGGTCAAAGAGAAGGGCACTGAGACTTGGAAGCCTCCTGTCTTTGTCGGTGCCGGCGAAGGCAGCTGGGGCCTTCAGATCGGAGCACAGAAATCCGATCTGATCATCGTGCTGATGAGCGAGAAAAGCCTCAACTTTTTCAAACCGCTTGGATCCGCCGCCGTTGGTGTCAAGTTTGACGCCGCTGTTGGCCCGGTCGATGTCGGTGAGAAATTCGATACCGACAGCCTTAAGTCCCACGTCCTCGTCTACTCTGACTCTGAGGGTGTCTTCGCTGGAGCCACGGTCAAAGTCGGCGGAGTCATCGGGGCGAAGCGTCAGAACATGACCTACTATGGCGCGTCGATGCAGGACGTCTTGTTCAGTGACAAAGGCAAGGTGACCCCGCAGGGGAAGAAACTGATCGACGCCGTCGAGAAATTCGCAGGGAAGAAAAAAACAGGCAACACGCATTAGTTCCCAGTTATTATGGCGTCGGCCTGATCAACCCATGGTCAGGCCGACACCAGAAATCAGGTGGCCCAATAACTCGAAACTGCCACAGAGCGCAGTCAGGGGGATGTCCCCTGAACCGAAGAGTGGTCACCCGGTCGGCTGTGCATTCAGAAATAGGTGAAGGTGCGGATGCGTCCCTTCCATCAACCGGGCAAAGAGGGGGCGGCTAACCGCCCCTTTTATGGGTTGCGAGGGGGGATTTTTTGAACTTTAGGTTTGCTCGACACTGCGATCTTCGATTACATGGAAGCGGCAATATTGCTTTGCCCGTTTTTTTCTAACCCTCTCCGGTTCGTCGCCGTGGGTTCGGGCAATGTCTGAGAAGGCAAGGGCGGGCGAACAAGTGCAATTCTCGTGCAGCCACAGTACAATTCTCGCGCATCTCCAGTGCGGCGTAATCAGAACGAATCCCAATTAACAATCAACAACACCATCCATCATGAGCGAACATACCCGTCGTAAGTTTCTTAAAACTACAAGTCTAACCGCCGCTGCCGCCACGCTTCCACGTTTTGCAATTGGCAAGCCGGGCGCATCAGCCAACAGCAAACTCAACATCGCCGTGGTCGGAGTCGCCGGCATGGGGGGATACGCCACAGGGGCCTCGGCCCATGAAAACCAGGTGGCGCTCTGCGACGTCGATGACAACCGGGCCGCCAGGGTCTACAAGAAATATCCTGACACCCCTCGCTTCAAAGACTTTCGGGTGATGCTCGACAAGATGGGTGACGACATCGACGCCGTTTGCATTTCCACACCGGACCACACCCACTTTGCCGCCGCCATGGCTGCGATGGAGCGCGGCAAGCACGTCTTTGTGCAGAAGCCGCTCGCGCACAACATCTGGCAGTGCCGCACCCTGCGCAAGGCGGCCGCCCACTACAAGGTCATCACCCAGATGGGAAACCAGGGTCACACCTTCGACGGCATGCGCCGCATCAAGGAGTGGGTTGACGCCGGTATCGTCGGCGATGTCAAGGAGGTCGTCACCTGGACCAACCGACCCAACGCACCGTGGTTTGTTCCCCCGTCATCGTTTCCGCCCAAGACCGAACCCGTGCCCGGCACGCTCGACTGGGACCTCTGGCAGGGGCCGACCAAGCACCGCGACTACAGCGTGGACTACATGCCGACCCGTTGGCGCGGCTGGTGGGACTACGGCTGTGGTGCCCTGGGCGACATCGGTTGCCACACCTTTGACGCGCCGTTCTGGGTTCTCGGGCTTGGCTCGCCCACCAAGGTCGAGGTCGAGCGCAAGGAGCCGCTTGACCCCGGTTTCATCCCGATGGGCTCGGTGATTACCTACCATTTCCCAGCCCGGGGTAAAAAGCCGCCTGTGAAGCTCACGTGGTATGAAAAAGGCTACGATGTGCCTCTGCCCAAACGCTGGGACGAAGGGAAAAAACTCGACCGCGAGGGCGGCATGTACATGGAGGGTACGGAAAACACGCTCTATCATCCGGGGATGCGTCCCCGGAGCCCCCGGCTCACTCCCAATGCGACATTCAATGAACTGAAACCCAAGTTGTCCAAGATGGACCGGTTGCCATCGGTGAAAGGAGGTCCGATCGAAGAGTGGATCCGCGCGATCAAGGGCGAAGGTCCGGCACCCGGGTCACAGTTTGATTATTCAGCACCCCTGACCGAAATGGTTCTTCTCGGCGCACTGGCCCAGCGCACCGGCAAGACCATTGAGTGGGATTCCGAGAAGATGCTGGTCAAGGGACAACCCGAACTCAACGCACTGATCAAGGAGCCAACACCCGAGGCATGGCAGTACGGTGAAAAACTCTAAATCCGGTCATTTTCCGGCTCAATGGCCCCCGTGGTGACCTCAGGGTGACTCCGGGGGTCGTTGCGTACTGTTCGCGCGGGAAACACAGAAGGGGGGTAGGATAAGGCCATACCTCGTTGGAATATGCATAGCCAATGAGGTGCTGATGTGCTGATATAGCAATGAAGGCGTATCCCTTGCTATGTCGCCGCAACCCGGGCTCCCGGCCTCGGTGCAATTGAGTCGAAAAAAAAGCAAATTCCTAGCCATCATGGCAATCAGCATCATTTGAGGAAACCTTCTTCAGTTGAAAAATTGCCGCCAATTGAAGAACCCTTGTCAAAAAGATGAAAACCAAGCCCTTCTCACGTCGCCAATTTCTTAAAACCGGAGCCGCCGCATCGGCCCTCGGATTTCCCATGATCGTGCCGAGCCGCGTGCTTGGCGGACCGGACGCTCCCAGCAACAAACTCAACATCGCCGGAATTGGCGTGGGCAACCAGGGGCGGTCTAACATAGGTGGTTGCAAGGGTGAAAACATCGTTGCCCTGTGTGACGTCGATCACAAGTTTGCCGCCGGTGCGTTTGCAGATCATCCCGGTGCTAAGCGCTACATGGATTTCCGCGTAATGCTCGACGAGATGAAGGATATCGATGCGGTGGTGATTGCCACTCCGGATCACACCCACGCCGCCATTGCCATGGCCGCGATGAAAAAAGGAATTCATGTCTTCTGCCAGAAACCCCTGACCCACGATATCTCGGAAGCACGGATTCTCGCCGCTGCGGCGAAGCAATACGATGTGGTCAGCCAGATGGGCATTCAAGGTCACGCCCAGGAAGGGATCCGACTGATCACCGAATGGATCAAGGATGGTGCCATCGGCGAAATTCGCGAGGTCGATGCCTGGTGCAGTCTGATGTATTCTCCCCCCGGCCATGCCTATTGGAGTTCCATCCTGCAGGATCGCCCGAAGGAAGGACAACCGCTGCCTGAGGGGCTCGACTGGGAAAACTGGATCGGGCCCGCTGCCATGCGTCCATTTCACCGCTGCTACCACCCCTCGTCCTGGCGCTGCTGGTGGGACTTCGGTTGCGGTATGATGGGTGACCGCGGAGCACACACGCTGGACCCCGTATTCTCAGCACTCCAACTCGGCTATCCAGACTCCATTGAAGGCTCCGGCATCGTGGGTGGCAACAATGAGGTTCACCCGGACAAGGCCAAAGTCGTATTCAAATTTCCCGCACGCAAGGGTTTCCCTCCTCTGACCATCAATTGGTATGAAGGCCAGGAGCCACCTCGTCCGAAGGAGCTTGAAGAAGGACGCAATCTTCCAGAGCAGGGTGGCACCCTGTTCAAAGGGGACAAGGGAATCATCCGGGCCGGAGTCTACGGCAACAGTCCGCGTCTGATCCCGGAAAGCGCGATGAAAGCTTACAAGCGCCCTGAAAAAACATTACCCAGGATCAAGGGGGGGATTATCCCCGACTGGATTAGCGCCATCAAGGAGGGCCGCAAGGCCAGTGCCGACTTCAGCTACTCCGGTCCGTTGACCGAAGTGGCGCTGCTCGGCAACCTGGCAAAACGATTCCCCGGCCAGGAGCTCAAGTGGAATGGCAAGGAGATGAAGGTGACCAACCATGCCGAAGCCAATGCCTGGGTCAAGCGGCCACGCCGCGAGGGGTGGGAAATCTGAAAAGGGTCTCAGTTACCAAAAGGGTCGAAAAGACGGAGAAGGTCCTGAGGGGAATGGCACTTAGTTAAGCTGGATTTCGATAGACTTTATCGATTTTTTATCCCTGAAGGGGAATCGCATTTCTAGCCCAGGGGTTCAGCCCTGGGTTCATTATTTATCA
>JARFRT010000058.1 GCA_029287105.1 Akkermansiaceae bacterium
CGCGGCGGGCAGGAGGAGCAGGAGGGATAAAGACCCCCAAAAAATATTCCGGTTCATCACGCGGGAACAGTAACCGTTTTTCCCAGCACCCGTCAACCTAGGATCATCGCTGGCAAAACAACAGAAAACAAAGCGCGCATCCAGAATGACGGCTCTAAAAAGCATCATGGGCTGGCGCGGAAAACCACGCCAGCCCATGACTTATCCACATCGTTGCGGATAGGGTTGATAATTCAGACGACTATTTCTTAAGTTGCTTCACCATTTCCTCACCTAGGGCAAGGCCTACGTTCATGTAGGTTTTGGCATTACCTCCATAGTGGCCGCTGGAGCTGCTTGGAGCGTCGAGTAGCGGTTTGCTGTAAACAAAGCCGATGTTGGCACCGAGCTCTTCCGAATACTTGCCGCTGGCGAAGTTCTTCATCGCTGTCATGATTTTGCCATGACCGGACTCGGTGTCGCTTTCATCGGTTTGACCCAGTGAAGCACAAACGAAGGCTGCTTTCGGGGCGTTGAAGTCCTTACGCAGAGCCTTGAGCAGCCTTCCGAGGTTCTTCTCATACTCGGCGGCGTGTGCGGCATTGCGCATGTCCTTGTCGCCCTGCCACCAGACGATGCCGACGACTTCGTAGCTCTTGGCACCGGGGTAGTACTTGTCGAGTTCGGCAAGGATCTTCTTGGCATTGGCGACGTCATCGTCGTACTGCTTGCCAGCATACCACTGCAGCATATCTCCACCCTTCACGTATGGTACAATTGTATTGTCTTTCTTACCTTTGACGGTCTCCTTGTAACCGGGGCATTCTTTTCCATCGTGTGAGTAGCGAGGAGTCCCCGGAGGCAGTAGATCCCAGCCGAGGCTGCGGTTGCCGATGGAGCTCTTGAGGATCATTACGGGAGCCTCTATCGCGTTACCGAGTTGATGACCAACGCCGATTTCGATGCCGATCTTCTTGCCGCTGATGGTGAGCCAGTCGTTGCGGTATACACCCATGTTGCCGCGCTTTTGCATGACGGACACGTTGCGGACGTCCTTGCGGGTGGTCCAGGCACCCTCAGCATCTACGAGGAAGGGGTATTTCTTGCCGAGTTCGGGAGTGACCTTGCCCATTTCCAGGGTGTTGGACTGGCCCATGATCAGGAAGACCTGAACAGGCTTGCTCATGTCGGCGGGTTTGCTGTCAGCGGATGCCATTCCGGTCATTCCGAGGGTCATCGCTGTCAGGAGACAGGATGCTTTGATTATTTCGTTGGTTTTCATAATTTGATTGACGTCAGTTCTTGTTTTTTCTGATTTCACACCTTGAAACAACAGATCTCGGTGCGATGATGACCATCGCCCCATGAGTCGACCCACGGGGCAGTGCCATCACTATACGTATGCCATTCCCGCCGTTATTCAATCATTTACATTTTTTTGGGGCGATGCGAACCACGGCCACATCGTATTTGCCCAAGCACAGATCACGCCCTGGTTTCGTGAAAGAAACCCAGCCAACTGACGTAAGACCACAATGATATTCCGGCGAGCATACGCTTTCATCGCTCTATTTTTCCTTCTCATACCCGCCCCATTGGCGGCGAAGGAGGGTCCGGGTATCCCGCCACTTCATTTTGGCAAAGAGGAGCTTTTCAAGGTCATTGGCAAAATGGATAAATCCACAGGAACGCGCAGTGGCCACTCGCTTCTGACCATGCACCGCGGCTACCTGTTCATGATCGAATCCCGGGACGGGGGTGGGGGCGACGGCAGCTTCTCATGGTGGGACATCAGCAACCCGCGCCAACCCAAGCTTCACTACAAACATTACACCGAACAGACCAAACGCCTGCGCGAGTCGCACACCTACGGGCACGTGCATATCAATGGCAACGACCTGGGCGTGTTCATGACCAGAAAAGGACTGCAAATCTGGAACCTGAATGAGATCAAAAAACCGGTCCTCGTCAGTGAGATCAACCTCGATACCATGAAAGGTGGCGACTACTCGGGCACCCCGTGGTGGATCGCCATCCAGGGCCGCTATGTCTACGTCGGCGGCACCACCACCGGACTCCATCTGGTCGACATCTCCCACCCCGAAAATCCGGTCCAGATCCGGCGGCTGCCGCTCTCACAGACCGGGGGCTTCCGTATCGGCCCGACATACGCGCTTGGTAACTTGCTGGTCATCACCTCGATGGATACAAAGGGGATCTCGACCTTCGACATCAGCGACCCCAAAAACCCGGTGTTGCTCGACAAACTCGATCAGGCCGTGGGCTACGCCGCCCTGTTCAATGGAGGCTACCTCTATGGCGGCGATACCACCCCCAAGTGTTGGGACATCCGTGACCCGAAAAACATCACGCTGGTCAGTCAGTACCAAGGCAAGAAAATCTCCTCCAAGGGTGGTTATGCCAGCTACCAGGACGGCTTTGTCCACCAGGGGGTTTCCGGTCTTTCCGCCTTCATTGACTATAGTGACCCGACAAAACCCCAACTCGTTGGCACGATCAACTCGGGTGTCAAAGGCAGCGACCTCGATGGGGCCAACATCGTGGGCAACCTCGCCATCGCATCCTGTGATCACAGCAAGGGGTCGTTTATCAGCCCACACCGCATGCAACCCGACGACATCCCGCCGCGGGTTACCATGGTCAGTCCCGCTGACCAAGCATCCGGCCAGGCACTTACGGCACGAATCGGCATCAACTTCAGCGACCAACTCGCCAGCCCGTCCATCAGTCCGCAAACCCTGATCGTCCGTGAACTCGGCGGCAAGGCCATCGCAGGGACCGTCAGCAACCAAACCAACATCCTCCATTTCCACCCCCATGCCCCGTTGAAAACCAACACCACCTACGAAGTGGTCATCCCCAAGGGCGGCATCACCGATCAGTCAGGCAATGCCGTCGCCGAAACATTCCGATCCACCTTCTCCACCGGTCAGGTCGTCAGCGTCTTCCCCGTCAGCATCGCCCGGTCAAAATCCACCCAAACAGGATCGACGGTGCATTTCTCGGCAACAAGCCCACAGCCCGGAGCCTCGTACTCCTGGGATTTCGGCGACGGCACACCAGCCACTCCCTTCTCCAGCACCGCCGCCGCCCGACACGTCTACGCCCGGGCCGGTCACTACAGCGTCATTGTAACCGTGAGGACCGGAACCGGGCAGTCGTCCGCGACCACCACCCAGGTCGTCTACAACCCGCTCACCGCCGCCCGAGCGAGCATGGCATCAACCATCAGCTACGACCCCCACAACCACATCGTCTGGAATGTGAACCAGGACAACAACAGCATCACCGCGACCGACGCCAGAAAGCATTTGAAAATCAGGGAGATCAAGGTGCCCGATCACCCGCGCACACTGGCCATCGACCCCTCCGGCAAGGTTTGGGTGACTTGTCAGGACGATGGTGTTGTCTGCGTCGTCGATCCGACATCAGAAAGCATCCAAACCATTCCCCTCCCCTATGGCAGCCGTCCATTCGGCATCGCGCTCTCGCCGGACA
>JARFRT010000065.1 GCA_029287105.1 Akkermansiaceae bacterium
TACTTGGAGAGCACAACCTGCAGGCTGGTGACAGGCGCTGTCATCAGAGTTTCCAGAGTGCCGGTTTTTTCTTCCTCCGCAAAGAGCCTCATGGTCAGAAGCGGGAACATAAACAGGAAATAGAACCAGAAATTGGGTGAGTGCAGCGAGACAAAGAGAAAGTTTTCGCTGAGCGGGGCGTCCTTCATCTTTTCCATGGCCGTCGTCATCGAGATGCCCTGCATCAGTAGGACAAGGGCGAGGACGACCCAGCCGAAGGGCGTGAGAAAGTAGTTTTTGAATTCCTTTCGGAAAAGTATGAAGAATACGCGCATGAATGGGAAAATTCGCTGCACGGGAAATAGGCGAAATTCGGCTTAGGGGAAAGGGAATAGTGCGCCGCCGGGCGTATTCCGGGGGTATTTCCAGCCCCGCGGGCGGCTTAGCCGAGGTTTTCCGGGCCAAATGCGTTGGGCAGCAGGATGTCGAGTGTGGTTTCAGCGACGAGTCGGCCGGTTTCGTCGCCCAGGTAGACCTTGAGCGCGGGGTTGAACTCGTTGATGACCTGACGGCATGCGCCGCAGGGGGCGGCGCCTCCCGGCGCGCTGATGGCGATGGCGGAATAGGATCGCACCCCGGCGGCAACCGCGCTGCAGACGGCGGTGCGTTCGGCACAAAGCGTCAGGCCGTAGGACGCATTCTCGACGTTGCAGCCGGTGAATACCTCGCCATTTTCAGCGAGTAGGGCGGCGCCGACTTGGAATCGGGAGTAGGGCGCGTAGGCGGCGTCACGCGCGCGGGCCGCGAGTTGGAGTAGGCTGGACGGGTCCATATCAGGCGATGGCGGGTCGGGGGTGAATGAGCAGGGTGGCCTCGAGGGCGATTTTCATCATGTCTTCAAAACTGGACTGGCGTTCGGCGGCGGTGGTGGCTTCTCCTGAGCGGATGTGGTCGGACACGGTGCAGATCGCTGCGGCATGGGCGCCGTATTCGGCGGCAATTCCGTAGAGCCCCGCCGCTTCCATTTCGATGCCGAGGATATTCATTTTTTCCAAGGTATCAAACATCGACGGGTTCGGTGTGTAGAAGAGGTCGGCGGAAAACAGATTGCCATTGGTGACGGGCAAATCAAGGGCATCGGCCGCGTCGTTGAGCGCTTTCAGCAGGGAATAGCTGGCGATGGCGGCGTAGTCGTGACCTTGAAACCGCTGGCGGTTGACCGCGGAGTCGGTGCAGGCTCCCAGGCCGATGATGAGGTCACGGATTCGAATATCGGGACTGACAGCACCACAGCTCCCGACGCGGATCAGGTTCCGCACTCCGTATTCCGTGATGAGTTCTTTGGCATAGATCGAGATCGAGGGAATGCCCATGCCGCTGCCCATGACGGAGACCGGGGTGCCTTGATAGTCGCCGGTGAAGGCAAGCATGTTGCGCACGCTGTTGATTTTTTTGACATCGGTGAGGAACGTCCCGGCGATGTATTCGGCGCGGAGCGGATCGCCGGGAAGGAGGCAGGTCGGGGCAAAGGCGCCGGAGGGAGCTTCGAGGTGAGGAGTCATGGTCAGGGGTCAGGGGTCGGGAGTCGGGAGTCGGGAGTCGGGAGTCAGGGGTCAGGGGTCAGGGGTCAGGAGTCAGGAGTCGGGGGTTTGCGGACCGATCAGTCCTGGATCTGGAATGGGCTGCCGTGTGCGCATGCTGGCAGGTTGAAAATTCGGGCGATGGTCTGGCCGATGTCGGCAAAGGTCTCGCGGAATCCCAGGTTGGTGGCGGGCATGTTTTTTTGATAGAGCAGGATGGGGACGTGCTCGCGGGTGTGGTCGGTTCCCTCCCAGGTTGGATCGTTGCCATGGTCGGCGGTCAGGATGAGCAGGTCGGTCGGCTTCATCTTTGCGAAAAGCGGGGCGAGTTGGCGATCAAATTCCTCCAGGGCACTGCCATATCCTACCGGGTCGCGGCGGTGACCGTAAACGGCGTCGAAATCGACGAAGTTGGTCATGATGATGCTTTTTGCCGGTGCGCGGTCGAGGGCGGCGAGTGATTCCTTCCAGAGCGCCGGGTGGCCCGATGCCCGGACTTCCTCGCTCATGCCGGTGTGGGCGAAGATGTCGCCGATTTTTCCCACGCCAATGACGGTGCCGCCGTCGGCCACGAGTTTTTGCAACACGGTGGGCGAGGGCGGCTCGAGCGCGTAGTCGTGGCGGTTCCCGGTGCGGCGGAAATTATCGGCGCAGGTTCCGGTGAAGGGGCGGGCGATGACACGTGCTATGTTAGATGGGGTCAGTAATTCCCGGCAGAGCTCGCACAGTCGGTAGAGCCTTTCCAGCCCGAACGATTGCTCGTGGCAGGCGATTTGGAACACGCTGTCGGCGGAGGTGTAGAATATCGGTTGTCCGGTTTGCATGTGTTGTTCGCCGAGACGCTTGATGATTTCGGTCCCGGAGGCATGGCAATTCCCAAGGTATCCGGGAATGCCCGAGCGGCTGACAATTTCATCGAGCAGGCTTTGGGGGAATGAGTTCTCCTTGTTGCGAAAATACCCCCAGTCCTCGAGAACGGGGACGCCGGCCATTTCCCAGTGACCGCTCGGGGTGTCCTTGCCTGATGAGATTTCCCGGGCGCAGGCATAGGATCCGAGCAAGGTGTCGGGGGGCGCCATGGACGCCGGGAAATCACCTGTGCTGGTGTGGTAGGCGTGGGCCAGCCCGAGCCGGCACATGTTCGGGAGTTTGAGCGGGTGTGTTTTTGCGAACACTTCCGCGATGTGTCCGAGTGTGTCCGCGCCCGCATCACCGAACTCCGCGGCATCCGCCGAGGCGCCGATTCCGAGCGAATCCAAGACGAACAAAATGATGCGATCGGTTTGCATGGTGACAGGTGGAGGTCAGTCTAACGAATGATTTCGTGGATGACAGGGGGTGCCGAGACGGGGAACTCGCCGAAGACAACCGCCGCCCGGACTTGATCCGCGGCATCCCTCCAGTCATCCTCACTGCGGGCGTGGATGACGGCCAGTGCCTGATCGCCAGTCGAGCCCAAAGAGATCACGTTTTCCAGTCCGACAGCATGGTCGATCGTATCTTCGGCCCGTGTCCGCCCCCCTCCCAGATGCACGACACACAGACCCAGCGAGCGGGTGTCGATGGACGTGACATAGCCATTTGATTCCGGGAAGACGGGACGCACCACGGTGGCTTGTGGTAAGTGGGAATCGTAATTCTCAATCAAGTCGGCGGGGCCTCCTAACATGTGGGCCATTTTTGCAAACGTTACCAACGCCCTGCCGCTGTCCAGGGCGTCGGCGAGCATGGTTTTGGCGTAGGATGTGTTTTCGGCCAGGTTCGCGAGCACGAGCAGTTCCGAGCAGAGCGCGAATACGACCTCCTTGAGCCGCGCCCCTTGACGTTTGCCGCTGAGGAATTCGATCGCCTCGCGCACCTCGAGGGCATTGCCGGCATTCAGTCCGAGGCACTGGTTCATGTCGGTGACCAAGGCGCTGGTTTTGACTCCCGCTTTGTTGGCCACCTCCGCGATGCTGACAGCCAGGTCGCGCGCCGCATCGTGGGTCGGCATGAATGCTCCGGATCCCGTCTTGACGTCCATGACCAGGCAATCGAGACCCGCGGCCAGTTTCTTGGACAGGATTGACGCGGTGATCAGCGGGATGGACTCGACCGTGGCCGTCACGTCGCGGGTGGCGTAGAACCGCTTGTCGGCGGGGGCGAGGTTTCCGGTTTGGCCGATAATGGCCACGCCACAATCACGTACGGTTTTGCGAAACAGGGCGGTGTCCGGTGTCGCGTTGTAGCCGGGAATGGACTCGAGTTTGTCGAGTGTGCCGCCGGTGTGGCCGAGCCCGCGGCCTGAAATCATCGGCACGTAGCCACCGCAGGCGGCGACCAGTGGCCCGAGCATAAGCGAAACGCCGTCGCCGACACCTCCGGTCGAATGCTTGTCGATGACGGGGCCGGCGAGGTTTTCACCGCCCCAGACAAGCACATCCCCGGTGTCGCGCATGGCGAGTGTCAGCGCGGCCGCCTCGTCCGGTGTCATCCCCTGGAAAAAGATCGCCATGGCGAAGGCGGCTATCTGACCTTCACTGATGGATCCATCGGCGATGCCATTGGCAAAAAAGCGGAGTTCCTTATCGCTCAGGGCTTTGCCGTCACGTTTCCGGCGAATGATTTCCTGGGGGAGCATGTTAGGTGAAGAGTCGGGTGATGTAGGGCCAGGCGATATGACCAAGGTAGATCCCGACAATACCCATGACGCCGGCGAGGGCATTGGGGGCGGGCAGGGGCATTTTGAGACCGGTAAAAAGAAGCCCGACAATAAATCCGGTGAACAGGGAGAGGAGGACGATTTGAATCATACTCCGACCCTACAATAGTCGGCGAGTCAGGGCAAGCTTCCAGCCGGCAGGAAGTTTCAACACGCAAGCCGGAGGGGGGCGAAGTTGTTACTTCAGCAGGTCGAGGATCGGCTGCGGATAGATACCGAAGACGAGGATGGCAGCAGTGAGGGCGACCAGGACGGCCTTGGTGATCACGGGGACGGCGATGGCATTTTCGTGGCGTGGTGCGTTCCAATACATGGCCTTGACCACCTTGAGGTAGTAGTAGAATCCGGCGGCCACGCTGATGAAGGCGATGGCGATGAGCCACCAGCTGACACCGGTGGTGATCGCGGATTTGAAGATGAAAAACTTGCCCCAGAAGCCGGCGGTCAGCGGGACACCTGCCAGTGCGGCCATGGTGATGGTTAAAGCGATGGCGAGCACCGGGTTGCGTTTGCCGAGCCCGTCGAAGGCGTCGATTTCGTCGCTTCCCTCTTCCGAACGCACCAGGGCAAGCACGAAGAATGCGGCGAAGGTCATCAGCAGGTAGGTGCCAAGATAGAATGAGACGGAAACAAAATCGCCGGTGGCCACGCCGATGAGGAGGAAGCCGGCGTGGGCGATGGATGAGTAGGCGAGCAGTCGTTTGAAGTTGTTCTGGCTGATGGCGGCAAGGTTACCGTAAACGAGGGTGGCTCCGGCCATGACCAGGAGGATGAGAACGACGGATGCGCGGGTGGCGTCTGCATCGAGGAAGGGCGCCATGACTCGCATCAATATGAGGAAGCCGGCGGCTTTCGACGCGACCGAGAGGTAGGCGGTGACAGGTGTCGGCGCACCCTGATAGACATCGGGAATCCAGAGCTGCATCGGCGCTGCGCCGACCTTGAAGCCGAGCGCGATCAGGATCAGTGCAATCCCGAAGAGCAGGAAGGTGGGATTGAATTCACCTTTGAGAACAGCCGCCGAGATGGTGTCGAGATGGGTCGATCCCAGCGTGCCGTAGATCCAGGCAATGCCATAGACGAGGAAGCCGGTGGAAAGTGCGCCGAGGATAAGGTATTTCACCCCCGCCTCGAGCGAGCCAACGTTACGGCGCATGTAGGCCACCAACACGTAGAAGGTGATGGTGACCAGCTCGAGGGCGACGAAGATGGAAACGAGATCCGTCGCCGAGGCCATCCACATCAGTCCGGCGCAGGCAAAGACGGGTAGGCAGTAGAATTCGCCCGTGCCCGATTCGCTGTCGTCACCCGAGGTGAACCGGGAGAGGATCTTGCGGAAATCGACGGCCATCAGCAGCACCAGGATGGTGCTGACCAGGGCGATGATCTTGTAGAAGCGGGCGATGGAATCATAGCCGTAGAAGCGCGACATCCATGTGGGCACCGCGTAGCCCTCGGGGACCGGGCAGAAAAGCATGCTTAGGATGACGGTCAGCCCTGCGGCTGCGATGAGTCCGATCCGTGACTTGTTACCCGTGGTGAAGGCCTCGAACATGAGTAAGAGGAGGCCAAAGCCAACGGTGATAAATTCGATGATGTGCGGTTGCATGATGGGAAGATGAAATGGGTCTTATAGGTCCTATAGGACTTATTGTTACTTGAAAAATTGGAGCAGGACCTGCGGGTAAACACCCACGACCAGCAAGGCGGTGGCGAGGATGTAGGCGGGGATTTTTTCGCAGTAGTGGATATCGCTGGCATTCTCAGTGGACTTGACCAGCGCCCCTTGGAAGACATTGCGGTAGGCGCGGAGCATGTAAACGGCGCTAAGCACCACACCCCAGAGGGCGATGATGGTGGTGACCTGCACCCAGCCCAGCCCGGCGGCCGGTGACCAGTCGGCAAAGCCGGCAAAAAACACCATCACTTCACCCGCGAAGTTGGCGAGACCGGGCAGTCCGATCGATGCCATGCCAGCGAGCCCGAACAGGAACGCGAGGGCAGGGGCAGTCTTGGCAAGCCCGCCGAGTTGGGCGATTTCAAGCGTGCCCGTTTTCCGTTCGATTACCGAACTCAGAGAGAATAACAGGGCGATGGAAATGCCGTGGGCGAACATCAGGAGGATGGCGGCGGGCTGGGCGATTTCATTGCCCGGGTTGGCGGCTGTCTCTTATACACATCTGACGCTGCCGACGAGGTGTCACCGG
>JARFRT010000434.1 GCA_029287105.1 Akkermansiaceae bacterium
CATGAGTGTCACCCTTGGAAGACATGTTCCACCGACACTTGTCATTCACCCGGATGGCGTTCGCCTCACCTTCCCCACCATCCCCGACTGCAGCTACCAGGTACAATACAGCCTCGACCTCACCCCGAATTCCTGGATGTCGGTTGGCTCAGCCATCAATGGCAATGGAACCTCTTTCACCGTCACCCACCCCGAAGGACTGGGCCGTGAGAAGATTTTTTATAGGGTCACCATCGACTCCAACCCCAGTCTACCCGCGGCCAGCCCGTCCAATGCGGCAGCCCCTCGTGTCCGAAAGAGCGCTCATTAATGAGCGCATCTTGAGCAAGACTCCGCAGTTTATTCGACGTAGGGCGTCAACCCGAGCCCGGTTCCGCAAGAGAAACTTTGTGGGATCAGGGTTGCTAATGTTCGCACATCCCTCTAGTGCGGGCGCTTGCACACGCACGTAACACCCTATGTTTGATCTCTTCACCAAGAAAAACGGCAACCTCAAGGACGACTCATTGTCGGGTCTGACGGTCGCCCTTGCCCTCGTCCCCGAAGCCATTGCTTTCTCATTTATTGCCGGGGTGGATCCTCTGGTGGGCCTTTGGGCGGCGGTATTCATGGGGTTTATCACCGCCACACTGGGTGGCCGGCCCGGTATGATCTCGGGTGCGACCGGTGCCATTGCCGTGGTGGCGGGCTCGGCGGTGAAGTATGGCAACGAAATTGGTGACGGACTCGGGCTCCAGTTCCTTTTCGCCGTGATCATCGTAGCAGGCGTGATCCAAATCCTCTTTGGGATACTCAAACTCGCGCGATTCATCCGGCTTGTCCCCCACCCTGTGATGATCGGCTTTGTCAATGGCCTCGCCATCGTCATCTGTATGGGACAGTTTGGTTTCTTCAAGGCGGGTGGTGACTGGATGCAAGGAAGTGCGCTCTGGCTCATGATCGGGCTCGTGGTTCTGACGATGGCGATCATTCAGTTTTTCCCCAAGGTCACCAAGGCGGTGCCCTCAACGCTGGTCGCCATCATCATCGTCGGCGTGATTGCCTATTTTCTACCGGATGCGAGGACCATTGAGAATGTGCTGAAAGACGGCGGCGGCGACGGGACGCTCAGCCCGGACTTTCCTCCTTTCGCCTTTCCCTCCGGATTCAACTGGTTGGAGCACTGGCAATTTATTCTCAAGACCGCCTTCGTGGTCGCCATGGTGGGTATCATCGAGTCTTTGATGACTCTCCAGCTCATCGATGAAATCACTGAAACCCGTGGCCAAGGGAACCGCGAAAGCATCGCCCAGGGAACCGCCAACATCCTCTCCGGTCTGTTCCACGGCATGGGTGGCTGCGCCATGATCGGGCAGTCGCTAATCAACATCAAGTCCGGTGGCCGCGGCCGTACGTCAGGTGTGGTTGCCGCCGTAGCACTGGCACTCTTCATCATGATTGGTGGCGGAATGATCATCCAGATTCCGATTGCTGCACTCGTCGGCGTCATGTTTATGGTGGTGATCGGCACCTTCGAGTGGTCGACCTTCAAAAGCTTTGGAAAAATTGCCAAATCCGAGATGCTGATCATCCTCACCGTGACCCTGGTGACGGCAATCATGCATGACCTTGCCCTGGCGGTATTTGTCGGCGTCATCCTCTCCGCGCTCGTATTCGCGTGGGAAAGTTCGAAGCACATCACCGTGACCATGCACCAGGACACCCCGGAGGAGCGCATCTACGGCGTCGAAGGCATGCTCTACTTCGGCTACGTGCGCGAGTTCTCGGACAAGTTCCAAGCCAGGTCCGACGTGCCCAACATCGTCATCGATTTCGAGGAAGCCCGCGTCTGCGACCTTTCCGGCCTGGAAGCCATCAACGCCCTCGGCGAGCGCTACCGCAATGCCGGCAAAGTACTGCACGTCCGCCACCTGTCACCCGACTGCCGCCAGATGCTGAAAAAAGCCGGCACCCTGGTCGACATCGAAGTCCTTCCCGACGACCCGCACTACTCCGTCGCCCGCCTCCGGAACGAAGACAGCAAGATTATCGGGGCGTGAAAGACGGCTTCACCGGCCGTCGTATCACTCACCCCATGAAAACCATTTTCACCCTGATCACCGCCGCCGTCCTCACCACTGCCGTGCAGGCTGACCACCACGGCGAAAAAGCCGTGGGCTGGACCAGCCTGTTCGATGGCAAAACGCTCAACGGCTGGACCCAGAAAAATGGGACCGCGACTTATGTCGTCAAGGACGGCACCATCGTCGGCACCACCGCCAAGGGCAGCCCGAACTCATTTCTCTGCTCCGACAAGGATTACGGCGACTTCGAACTCGAATTCGAGGTCAAGGTCGACAATGAACTCAACTCGGGCGTCCAGATCCGGTCGCGGACCCATGGCGACAAGCCGACCGGCCGCGTCAACGGTCCCCAGGTCGAGATCGAAGCCACCGGCATCAAAAACGGTGGTGAAGCCGGCTACATCTACGGTGAGGCCACAGGCCGTGGCTGGCTCGTCCCGACCGAGCAACGCAAGGCGCACAAGCACTTCAAGGACGGCGCGTGGAACCACTACCGCGTCGTCGCCCACGGCCCCCGCATCCGGGTCTGGATCAACGGCAACGCGATCATCGATCTCAACGATCCGATCGGTTTCAAATCACACCCCAAAGGGTTCCTCGGCCTGCAGGTCCACGGCGTCGGCAAGCGCGGCCCGTTTTCCGTCGCTTGGAAAAACATCAAAATCAAGGAGTTGAAGTAGGCCCGTCCGCTTTCACAACCACGAGTCTGGATCTCCGGGATCCAGGCTCTTTTTGTCTCAACACGAAAGACTTAAGGGCAAAAACTTCCCCTATTTAGAGGTGACAAACGCCCAGATTAAGATAAGCACCCCGCGTGCTCATCATTCGAAAACTCACCAAAACCGTCGGCGGCCGTACTCTTTTTGAAGATGCGGATATGACCATCAACTGGGGCGAACGCGTCGCCCTTGTCGGCCCCAATGGCGCCGGCAAGTCCACGCTTTTCAAAATGATCCTGAAGGAGGAGGACGCCGATGCCGGCAGCGTCGAGGTCGACGACTACGCCATCGTCGGCTACCTCGCGCAGGAAGCGGGCGACCCGGGTGACGAAACGGTTCTCGAGATTGCCATCGGGATCACACCCGAGCTGACCAAGGCGATCCGCACCATGCGTGAGCACGAGGCCGCCGGCACCACCGACAGCGCCGACTACCACAAGGCGCAGGATGTGTTCGACGCCTCCAACGGCTACCAGCTCGAGCCGAAGGCCAAAAAAATCCTCGCCGGCCTCGGCTTCGCCCCTGATGCGTTCGGCAAGCCGGCCCGTGAATTCTCCGGCGGCTGGATCATGCGCGCCCACCTTGCCAAGCTGCTGGTCATGGAGCCCGATCTGCTGATGCTGGATGAGCCGACCAACCACCTCGATCTGACTGCCCTGGTCTGGCTCCAGCGCTACCTGCTGAACTACCCTGGCGCCCTGCTGATGATTTCCCACGATCGCGACTTCATGGATGCACTGATCGAAACCGTCTACGAGATCGACGAGGAAAAGCTTATTTCCTACACCGGCAACTACTCGTCCTACCTCGAACAGCGCAACAAGCGCTACACCCAGAAAGTCCAGGCCTACCGGAACCAGAACAAGGAGATCGAACGTGTCCAGGAATTCATCGACCGCTTCCGCTCGGTGACCTCGAAAGCCGCCCAGGTCCAGAGCCGGGTGAAAACGCTCGAGAAGATGAAACGCCTGCCCAAGCCGATCGCGCCGCGCAAGGTCTTTAAGTTCAATTTCCCCCAGCCTCAGCGGTCGAACCAGAAGGTGATCGAGTTGGAAAAAATCCACATGGCCTATGGCGACAAAGTCATTTATGACAGCCTGGACCTGACCATTGAACGTGGCGACCGCATGGTCCTTGTCGGCCCGAACGGAGCTGGTAAGTCAACCCTGCTCAAGATTCTCGCCGGCGAGCTGGAATTCCAAAGCGGCACCCGCAAGGCGGGGTTCAATACCAAAATCGGGTACTACTCCCAGCACCGTACCCAGTCGATGAACGAGGCCAATACCGTGCTCGAGGAGGTCATGGCCAGCGGTGGCGACATGCGCGAGGACGAGGCCCGCTCGATCCTCGGCTCGTTCCTGTTCCGCCGGGCCGACGTGCACAAAAAGATCCGCGTGCTCTCAGGGGGTGAAAAATCCCGGCTCAACCTGGTCAAATTCCTGGTCAACCCACCCAACCTCCTGCTGATGGACGAGCCGACCACCCACCTCGACATCATTTCGATCGAGGCCCTGCTTCAGGCGCTCAAGCATTACGAAGGGACACTCGTCTTTATCTCGCACGACGTCCACTTCATTAAGAACCTCGCGGAGATCACCCTGCACGTCGATCACGGCAAGCTTACCCGCTATGCCGGCGGCTACGATTACTACCTGGAGAAATCCGGGCTCGACGACAGCCGGGGATCGGTTACCGCTTAGCCAGGAAGCACCCGCGCGGTGTGGCTTGATTAGGGCCGTCAGGTGGCCGTCATCGGCCGCCGCCCGCCTGTCTGGACGCCCCTCCTGCCTGCAAGAAAAACCCCGCCTCTCCGGGGGGGAAGGGAGGGCGGGGGGTTTTTTTGGGGGGGGGTTAGGGCGTGGGGGTTATGGGGTGCCGTTTTCTTGGGGGAAAACAGTCCGTCATCGGTTTGGGGTTATTATTCGGGGCTAGGGGTTTTCGAGAAAAGCTTGCAACTGTGTTCTCTTGGTATCCTTAGTGGTTGGTAGCTAGGGATGTCAACCGATCGTGGGAGGGTGCGTCGGTTGCCAAGAGAGCAGCTTCTGCGGGGGGGGTGGTTTCGTCCTTTGCCTTGTCTGACAGGCTCAACTCGGGTGGAGTGTCGCTTGCCTGGGCAAAATTAGTGTGATTATCTATAAAAGTAAATAACTTTCGGTCACTTAATGTTGTTTTTTCTATAATTGACAGGTTTTTAAGGGGTTACAGGGTGCAGATAATTCATTTTTCTATACCTTCAAGCCGTTATTTTCTGCAAACCGACCCACTTTATCGCAATTTATGAAATAATAACCCTCCCTGATCGTGCCGGACAGCCTCCTGTCAACCGGCCAATGGGAAGCGGGACGGCCTAAACCGCGACAGCTTTTTTCCAGCCGTTTTTCCAGCTGTGGTAGCGAAAAGTGCCTTGAATGGCCTGAAAAAGGCAAACGGCAAGCAGCATGGCAGCGATCCACATTACGGAGGGAGTGCCCTCGATTACCACGATGATGATTTGTTTCGTCATGAAGAAAAGAAACATGAGCACCGCGCAGGTCCGGCTTTTTACAAAGATCCCGACCGCCATCAGAAAACTAAACACCACGCCGGCAAGTGCCCAGATCATCAGGAATCCATCCACTTGCAAAACGAGGATCAGATGGACCAGGGTCATGACCCCGATCACCACGGCCGCGAGCCAGCCGCCCTTGATTTTTTTGCGGATATCCTCCGGCACCCCCTGGATGAGCAACGGGCCTGGCACATCCGCCGTTGCAGGCGGGGCGTAGGGGTTTTCGGGATGGTTCATTGTCTAGCGGTACGTAATCGGCAGCGCCTTGGCCAGTTGGTCGAGTAGCTTCTGGTGGGCCTGGTCGACCTCCTTCGCCTTCAACGTGCGCTCGGCAGAACGGTAATGGAAGCTGTAGGCGATGGATTTCTTATCGGCCGGAAGCTTCTCGCCGCTGGCATCCATAAACAGATCGAAACAGGTCGAGGAAACCAGCAGCATCTCGTTGTGCTTCCTGATGACCTTCTCAATATCCGCATTGGGAAGCTCCACCGGGGCCAGCATGGCCGCGTCACGGCTTGAGCCCGGGAATTGGGGAAGTTCGTCGACCTTGACGGTTGCCGTGCCGAGCTGCTGGCACTTTTTCACGTCGAGTTCCACGAGGTAGATCGGGCTGTCGCTGCCAAGCTCACGGCATTTGCCGGGGCTCAGCTGGGCAAAGGCCCCGATGGGTTTGCCGTCACACTGGACATCGGCGGCGATGATGAATCCCTCGCGGTCGCGACGAGTGAACTGGATCTCCCGGTTGGGCAACAGCGCCGCGATGGTGGCTTTTACATCGAAGGCGTCAATCGCAGACGATTTGTTGGACCATGTCTCCGGCTTGTTCTCACCACCTAAAAACATCGCGAGAGAGTCGGCCTCCAGGTCTTTCGCCTTACCTCCCCCGACGTTCCGGAACTGCCGGCCGAGTTCGAAGAAGAGCAACGACTTGGCGCCTTGGCGGATATTGCGTGCGGCGGTGGCGACGAGGCCGGGCGTCAGCGACGGACGCATGATGGCGTGGTCCTCGCTCAGGGGCAGGG
>JARFRT010000197.1 GCA_029287105.1 Akkermansiaceae bacterium
TCAGGTTGTAAAGCTCGACCGCCTGGCCGTCATCCGCCTCATAACCATGCTTTTTCTCCCAGCCACCATGACGACGCCCCCGGGCATAGCCGCTTTCCGTCGCCACCAGAAGCCAGTCGCGGTGACGGATCGCATACTGTCCTTTAAACGTGTTGTGGACATGCGTGTCACGCACCGAGGCCACCGCACCCTTGATCAGGGGCAGGAGGTCATGGGAATCCTCCGCAGCATTCTCCGCCGGCAAATCAAAGCCGACCACCGAGGCCAGGGTCGCCATGATGTCAATCTGCGACACCAGCGAGGTGCAGGTCGAACCCGCCTTGGCAATTCCCGGGTATCTGATCACATAAGGGACACGGTGACCGCCCTCGTAAATGTCGCGCTTGAGACCACGCAGCGGCTTTGCCGACCAATGACCGTATTTTTCATCCCGGGCATAGGCGTAATACTCCGGTCCATTGTCGGCTGAAAAGATAACCAGGGTGTTATCCGCCTGGCCGCTCTCATCCAGGGCTGCCAACAATCGTCCGATCGCATGGTCGGTCTCCACCACCAGATCACCGTATGGGCCCGCCTTGGATTTTCCGTCGAAGGCATCGTTGGGAATGATCGGCGCATGGGGAGAAGGAAATGCAAAGTAGAGAAAAAACGGTTGCTCCGTTTTTGCCTGGGCCTTGATATAATCGACTCCCTTCTGCGTTGTCACCGGGATGTTCTGATAAGGGTCCCAGTCGGAACACATTGGCCCGGGCCGGCACTCCCAGTTGCCCTCCTTGATTTTTTTCCACTTCGATGTGTCCATCATCGTGTCGGGCGCCTTGACCAGCTTGTCATTCTCGATCCATGCATACGGCGGAAAATTAATCACGGTGTCGCCAAAATAATGATCGAACCCATGGGCGAGCGGGCCGTCCGGGATCGCCTTGGTCCAGTCGTAGGCGTCATGGGCATACGTCTTGGACCGCCCCTTCCCCCCGGGCTTCGCCCCGGGCTTTCTGATCGCCTGCCAGTCCCACCCCAGGTGCCACTTCCCGATGGCTGCGGTCCGGTATCCCTTTTTTTTCAACATCTCAGGCAAGGTCAACCGCTCCGGCTTGAACACCGAACCCCCCATCGCCTTCACGATCCCGTGGAAATCGCGCCAGTGGTGACGGCCCGTCAGCAGGGCATAACGCGAGGGCGTACAGATGCCGGACGATGAATGACCATCGGTAAAACGAATCCCCTCAGCCGCCAGCCGGTCCAGGTGAGGTGTCGGGATTTGACTCTTCGGGTTGTAACAACCCAGGTCACCATAGCCGAGGTCGTCCGCATAGAGGATAAGGATGTTCGGCCGCTGTGCGGCCCCCACCACGGAGACGCCGGCAAACAGGTGGAAGAGGACAATGAGGACGGGTCGTAATTTCATGATCATCGCTTGGGGCATACGCTCTTCCTTGTTCTCACCTTTCACCACCGACCCACACAAGCCTTAAACACCGACTGGTCTTCCCCCGCCATCGCCCGATCAATATTTGCACCATAAAAAACGTGATCAGCTCTTGTATTTATCTGGTAACTGGAGTCTGCTTATATTCAATCTAAGCAAGTTATGAAATTTCCTCAAATCATCCAGGGTGGAATGGGCATCGCCATATCAAGTTGGCAGCTCGCACGCTCCGTAGCCTCCCAAGGACAGCTCGGTGTCGTTTCCAGCACCGCGATCGACCTGGTCATGATTCGAACCCTCCAGTTGGGCGATGCCGACGGAAGCATGCGCCGCGCCATGGCCGCCTTCCCCGATCAGGCACTCGCCCAAAAAATCCTCGACCGCTACTTCATCGAGGGCGGCAAACCCGCTGATCAACCCTACGCATCCAAACCCATGATCGGTGACAAGCCGGGCCGCTTCACCGAGCAACTGATCATGGTCTCCAACTTCTGCGAAGTCTATCTGGCCAAGGAAGGGCACAATGGCATGGTCGGCATCAATTGCCTGCACAAAATCCAAACACCCATCCTCGCCGGCATCTTTGGCGCCATGCTCGCCGGTGTGGATGTGGTTATCGTCGGCGCGGGCATCCCGATCGAAATCCCCAAGGTCATCGACGGCCTGACTCGGGGTGAACCGGTCGAGTTTTCCGTCCATGTCCACGGAGCCACCAAGGGCGCCGACCACAAACTCCGTTTTGATCCACGCGGCATCATGGCCGAGGATATCATCCCGCCCAAGCGCCCGCTGTTTTTCCCCATCGTCTCTTCGGTCACCCTGGCAACGGTCATGATCAAAAAATCTGGAGGCATCGTCGACGGACTTATCATCGAGGAGCCTTCAGCCGGTGGCCACAATGCGCCGCCCCGCGGCAAGACCCAATATAACGAAATAGGCGAGCCGCAGTATGGCCCGCGGGATGAGGTTAACCTCGAGGCCATCAAGGCACTCGGCGTCCCCTTCTACCTCGCCGGATCCTACGCCACGCCGAAAAAACTCGCCGAGGCCCTGGCCGCCGGCGCGGCAGGTGTCCAACTGGGAACCGTCTTTGCCTTTACCGACGAATCCGGGCTGCGGGACGACCTGAAGCGCAACACCATCCAGGAGTGCCTGCACGGCAAACCCAATATTTATAAGGACCCCGTGGCGTCGCCCACCGGGTTTCCGTTCCAAGTCCTCACGGTTCCTGACAGCCTCTCTGAAAAAGAAGTCTACGACAACCGCTGCCGTGTCTGCGATCTTGGTTACCTCCGCGAAGCCTACGAAAAGGAAAACGGTTCACTGGGATGGCGATGTCGGTCCGAACCGCTCGACATCTTCGTCAAAAAAGGTGGCAACATCGAGGAAACGGAAGGCCGCAAGTGCCTCTGTAACAGCCTGATGGCCAACATCGGCATGGGCCAACTCCGTAAACCAGAAGATAAAAACGAAGCCGGCATGATTGAGGAACTACCCTTGGTCACCTGTGGCGATGACATCTCCACCGTCTCCCTTCTTGCCAGTGTGGAAAAACCTTCCTACACAGCCACCGAGGTCCTCGACTTCATGCTAGCCCCCCAAGGGTGATTAATAATACGGCCGGAGCAGCAGGTAACAAACCGGCCCGGTAGCCGCGACATAAAGCCAGAGGGGAAAGACCCAGCGCGCCATCTTCCGGTGCCGGGCAAAGTGGTTGGTCACCCCTAACGAGAGCGTGATCAGGATGAACGGAAGACTAACAGCCGCGAGAATGATGTGGCTGGCAAGGATGACCAGGTAGACCGTTTTCGCCATTCCCTCACCGCCGAAACGCACTTCGTGCTGGGTGCCGTGGTAGGTGACATAGCTGATCAAAAAGAGCGCCGAACAAAGTACGGCAAGCCCGATGGCGCGCTTATGCAAGGTCACATTTTTGTTTTTGATCGCCACCACCGCCACCACCAGGCTGAGCGCGACGAGGGTGTTGAGCACGGCATGCAACGGCGGCAGCATCGAGAGGCTCATACCAATATCCAGCTTGTAACGGCCCATGACGACAACCAGCGCAAGCACCACCACACTCACCGCCCAAGAAGCTCGGGTAAGTACCTTGAGCATCGCCGCATCTGGCTCACGCTGCAGATAATCTGGGTAGTCCGGTGTCATCTCACTTTTTTTCCAGCAAAGTCTTCACCGTGAAATGCAGCTTGTTTTCCTCGCCCTTGAAGTAAGCATCACCCTTTTTACGGGCGTTGAACAGATCGTGCCTCTTGATCATGGAGAGGTTGCGATCGTACACGGCAATCGCCATATCATGCTCATACTCACCCTGCGCCGCCGCTTCCTCCGGGTCCTCGCGTTTGACGATCGCCTGGTACTTCATCTCCTCAATCATGTAATCCTTTAATGCCTTGGGGTCCCCGGTCAAAAACCACCAGTTCGAGGTGTCGGCGCCAAGCCCCTCGGCGTAGGACTTCATCTCGGCCACCCCGTCGGTTTCAGGGTTGATGGTGATGCAGACAAGCCGGAAATCCGGGTCAGCCTTGAAGGTCTCATAAAGCGTTTTAAGCCCCTGGCTATTGCGCTGGGCACACATCGGGCAGGATGCGTAAAACTGGGCGAAGGCCCACACCTTCCCCTTGAGCTGGGACACCCGGATTTGCTCACCATCCTGATTGGTCAGCACAAGATCCTTCTCCAGCTTCAACTGAGGCTCAAATTGGCTTTCCCGCGCGTAATAAGGCTCAAGCTCAGGCTGAACTTGCCGACCCTGGATGAAATAGGTGGTCACCAGAATCAGGACGCAAATAACGGCGACGCCAACATAGATGCAGACAATTTTGGTTTTATCACTCATATCACTCATATCACTCATTTTTTACTCCCGGTTTTAGTTTCGCTGAGCACGAATTCAGTATTCGCGTAGAGCGTTTTTTTAAGCTCGTCTACGGCATGTAGGACGACATGAAACTTCTCTTCGTCCGCAAGCTCGGGCCGTTTCTTGAGTTCCTCCTCGGCCCTTGCCTGGAAATCATGGACTTCACGGAAATCGTAGCGCTGGCGTATGTGCATGCCGCGGTCGATCAAAGCAAGCTGGGAAGGAAACTTCGACTTGCCCGCGGGGTCCCCCTGCTCGCGCGCATTCACCAGCCCGAGACGCAGTTGGTCTTTGATATAGCCACGCTGCTTGTCGGTATCGCCCGTGGTCAGCAACCAGCAACGCGAATCGTCAATGCCCAGCTTCTCAGCCGCTTCGGCGAGCTGCACCGGCCCGACCCCCTGGTCAACACCGTCAATCGAGACCCACACAAAAAACACATCATCACGATCACCATAGTGCTGCACCAACTCTTTCATCATGGCCAGCGCATACTTGTTCTCGTCCAACTGGTTGACACAGAAGGCAACGGCAAACCAGACCTTACCCTCCAGGTCATAAATGCCGACCAGCTTGTCATGCTGGTTTTTGGCCGCAAAATTCCGCGTGATCTTCGCCGTGATCGGCGGCCTGTCAGGATCCTTGCCTTTTTCATGATTGATATAGGCATAGAGAACAAAGGCCGCCCCCAGGATCATGATGGCAACGAGAATCAGCGCCGTACGGCGAAGTTCGGCGGGGTTTCTTTCGGCAGGTTCCATGTCCATGGGTCGGTCAGGTAATAGCTAATGGGGGGGCGCGGCAGGCTAGCCCTGATTCCACCCGATGGCAAGTAATCCCAATGCCAGCGGAAGATAGAGCAGCGTGTAGAGAAAGAGCTTCCGCGCCGCAGGCCGGTCGCCCGCCACTTTGAATTGAAGGCACAGCCACAGCATCACTATCCCGGCCAGCGCACCGCCGACCACCCAGATCCAATTGGCATAGCCCAGCAAGAGCCCGACCGGTGCGAGCGCGGTCAGAAGCAGGGTGAAAAAGATGGCAATCACCGCCGTTTTTTTGCCGGAATCATCCCCATTCGACCACATGCAGTACCCCGCTTCCTCATACTCCTCACGGCACAACCAGCTGATCGCCACAAAATGCGGCATCTGCCATAGGAACAACAACGCGAAAAGGTACCAGCTCTGCCCGTCCATCCAGCTTCCCCCGGCCGAGTGCGCCACCGCCGCCCAGCCGATCATCGGCGGAATGGCGCCGGGCACCCCTCCCAGCAGGGTGTTCGTCGAACTCCGGCGCTTCAAGGGCGTATAGAGGAAGACGTAAACCCCGAGCGCAGTCGCCGCCAGATAAGCCGAAGCCGGGTTGACCTTGATTGCAAGATGAATGATTCCGAAAGCCGACAAGCCCCAGCCGATACCAAAGGCATTCACCGGCATCATCCGCCGCGCGGGCAGTGGCCGGTCCGCCGTGCGCTTCATGCGCGCATCCTCCTCGATCTCCATCAGCTGGTTGAACGCCGCCGAGCCAAATGCGGTGCAGGCGGTGCCAAGGATGGTATGAAACAGCAACCAGGCATCATACACCCAGGCCCCGAAGAAATACCGTGAAGCCAGCAAATACCCAAACAAGGTCGTGATCAGCACAAAGGTGTTCAAACTCACCTTGGTGAGGATGGCGAGGTCGCCCATCAGGGTCGGGGGCGTGTCTTTTTTCTTACGAGCCATGGATTACGGGGGGAGATTCTTTCCTTCTGCAGCCCTTACTGCGCAAGATGAGCCATTTTGTCCACTGCTTCTTTACCGGCATGGCCAGAAGTGCCAACAATGATCCTATGCCGAGACAAAACCCCAAATTTAGAAACCAATCATCAACAATAATCAAAAGGCACACTCAGGAACCTTCCGCCTCACGGCGCTCACGCCATTTCTGAAAGAAAAAAATACCGCCAAAACAAACAACCACCGCGATCAGCACACCGTATTTATCCAGCCAACCACTTGCCTGGAACGGCTTCTCCGCATCAACCCGCGTGATCTCACGCATCCGCTGAACCACCGCTTCGATGCCCGACAGGCCGGTGCCCTGAGACAGCACCTTGCCGGATTGACGCTCGACCAGCACCAGGTGCGGAATCCCGTCCGCCGCATACTTGCCCACCATCCCGCGCGCACTGAAAACCACCGCCGGCCAGCTCATCCGGTATTTTTCCATGTAGCCGAACATCTCCTCTTCGGTCGCGTCACTGCCGACCAGCACGATCTCCACCGGCATCCCTTCGCCGGCGAGCATCCGCCGATACTCGTCCACCAGCGGCGGCGTCGTCTTCCGGCAGGGCGCACACCAGGAGGCCGAGTAGTAAAAAGCCACATGCGTCGTCCCGTCCTTCAGTTGAAACGGCACACGTTCCCCGTTTTCAAGCCGGTATAAAGGCACCCCGTCCAGGGACTCGGCACACAAAGCGCCCAGGCTCAGCAACAACATCATCAGGCATCGAGAGATCATGCCTCCAGACTCACCGCAAACACCGGAAAATCAACCACCGATCCCTGCCATTTTCCGCTCTTGAATTATCCGGTTTCCCTCCTATGCTCCGCGCCTCATGAGCGACCAGCCAGATACACCCCAATCCACCGAAGCCGAACTCATCGCCGTCCGACGCGAAAAACTCGCCAAACTGCGCGAGCTCGGCATCGACCCCTTCGGCGGGAAATTCACCACCACCACCACCCCGGGGAAACTCAAGGCCAACTTCGCAGACGATCAACCCGTCATCCTCGCCGGCCGCCTGCTCGCCATCCGCGACATGGGAAAATCCGTCTTCGCCACCGTCGGCGACGTCGAAGGCCGGATCCAGATCTATCTCAACCAAAAAGGCGTCAGCGAAACCGACTGGGCCGCCTACCAACTGCTCGATCTGGGCGACTGGATTGGCGTCGATGGCGAAACCTTCACCACCGGCAAAGGCGAACCGTCGGTCAAGGTCAACAGCCTCACCGTGCTCTCCAAGTCGCTGCGCCCGATGCCGGACAAGTGGCATGGCGTCGCCGACCGCGAAACCAAGTACCGCAAACGCCATCTCGACCTGATGAGCAATGACGACAGCGCCCAAATCTTCCTCACCCGCTCGAGGATGATCGCCGAGATCCGCAGCTTCCTGCACCAGCGCGACTACCTCGAGGTGGAAACCCCGATGCTGCAAAGCGTTGCCGGCGGCGCCGCCGCCCGCCCGTTCGAAACCTACCACAATGCGCTCGGTATGGATCTCACCCTGCGTATCGCCCCCGAGCTCTTTCTCAAACGCCTGCTCGTCGGCGGCTTCACCAAGGTCTTCGAGCTCAACCGCAACTTCCGCAACGAGGGGATCTCCCGCCGCCATAACCCGGAGTTCACCATGCTCGAGGCCTACCAGGCATTCGCCGACTTCGAAACCATGGCCGACATGGTCGAGGAAATGACCTGCCACCTCGCCGAGAAATTCTGCGGCGGCCAGCAAATCGAACATAAGGATGAGGATGGCAACGTCATCCGCACCATCAACCTGCAACGCCCGTGGAAACGCGCCAATTACCACGACCTGATCAAGGACGTCGCCGGCGACGACTTCTTCGACATCACCCCGGAAGCCCGCCGGGAAAAATGCCACCAACTCGGCGTCCAGATCTCCGACAACATGGAGGACTACGAGGTCGTGCAACAGGTGTTCGAAAAGAAAATCGAGGAACACACCTTCGACCCCTGCTTCGTCACCCGCGTCGCCTCGGAACTCGTCCCGCTCGCCAAGGTCACCCCGGGGGGCAAAACCGTGGAGGTCTACGAACTCATCATCAACGGCCAGGAAATCTCCCCAGGCTACTCGGAGCTCAACGACCCCGACGTCCAACGCCAACGCCTCGAACACCAGGCCGGCGGCGAGGAGGAACAGGAAATCGACCACGACTTCATCGAAACCCTGGAAAACGGCATGCCCCCCGCAGGCGGCATCGGCATCGGCATCGACCGACTCATCATGATGCTCACCGGCGCCCCCACCATCCGCGACGTCGTCCTCTTCCCCCTGCTCAAGAAAAAAGACTGACCCCTTGCCCGAGAAATCGCTTGTCACCCGGCCCTTCCCACGTATCAACGCCGCGTCTCACCAGTCTTCAACCAACTCACTCCAAACAAAAAAACCATGTCCGTCCTCGTAGGAAAACCAGCCCCGTTCTTTAGCGCCAAAGCCGTTAAAGGAGAAACCATGATCGAAAACTTCAGCCTCGAACAGTACCTCGGCGAGAAATACGTCGTCCTGTTCTTCTACCCGAAAGACTTCACCTTCGTCTGCCCCACCGAACTGCACCGCTTCCAGGAGGAAATCGGGGAATTCGAAAAACGCAACGTCGCCGTCGTCGGCTGCTCCACCGATACCGAGTTCGCCCACTGGGCATGGCTCCAGACTCCCAAAAACAAAGGGGGCATCCAGGGCGTCAACTACCCGATCGTCGCCGATACCAATAAAACCATCTCCAACGACTACGACGTCCTCGCCGGCGAATACACCAACGACGAGGAGGGCAACCTCGCCGTCGAAGGCGAGATGGTCGCCTACCGCGGCCTCTTCCTCATCGACCGCGACGGCCTCGTCCGCCACCAGGTCGTCAACGACATGCCCCTGGGCCGCTCCATCAGGGAGTGCCTCCGCGTCATCGACGCCCTCCAGCACTTCGAGCAACACGGCGAAGTCTGCCCGATGGATTGGCAGAAAGGTGACGACGCCATGAGCGCCACCCACGAAGGCGTCTCCGGCTACCTTTCCCAATAAAAAAGCGCCATTTCCCATTTTCCAAGCCCGCCACTCCACCCCGAGTGCGCGGGCTTTTTTTGCGTCCGAGCATCATTCCATCACCCTGCAGAGCTTGGAAGACAACATACCCAACAGGGTTTATGGCTGGACAGTTGCCATAATAGTTCGACCTCAATACCTATCAATCCGTGGCGACTGCCACGGCATCGACACTGCCCCATCACTTCAGAACATACAGGCCAGACTCGTCATCCCCCTTCACATCTTCTTCGAAACGAGCTTGCAGGCTTTCGCCCAAGGGCTTCGCTCCCCGCTTCCGTTCCGGTCCGAATTTCTCCCGGTTCTTTTGATACAACGCATCGACAAACCCACGGCTCCCAACGGCGAGCCCTGCGGTGAAGTATTTGACCCGACTCCGCAGTTGCTCGGCACTCGACAACCCACCACCGCGAGCCAGTTCTTTTTCAACCGTTTCCGCCGCAATCCCCTTTCTGGCCCTCACTTCATACTGCTTGTCTTCCTTCACTTCCTCGCCATCGGTCATCAGCCAGCAACGGTACCAGGAGCCGTTCTCAGACCAACTGTCCAGCGGCTTGCCCATGACACGGCACAAGCCACGCCTGGCACGCTTGCTTCCCCCCACCGATTCCGCATAACCACACCACCGGTAATCCTTCGGATCCCGCACCAAACCCGCACGCACCGGATTCAGGTCGATGTAGGTCGCCATCGTCTGCAGAGCCTCGCCATTTTCCACCATCACACTCTTGAACCGGTCC
>JARFRT010000237.1 GCA_029287105.1 Akkermansiaceae bacterium
ACCATGGACGGTTGAGTTGTTTCGAGTCATCTTGCATACTTCATCATAAACCCGAACAGGAAGGTTGTCAGCAGGACATGGCGAATTATTTGTGGCACGCCCCGCCCGGACTTTGTTTCACCCCGGTCGTGGCAAAATATGATGATTACAGGACAAAAAAGGGTGAGATGTTTTCCTTTGCTATGTGAGTTTAACCCTGGAAATTAATAACCCGTTGACGCGATGAAAAATGTAAAATCAATCATACAGGCAGGGGTGGTAATCCTCTTTGTTCTGCTTGTTGCCTGTGGTGGCAAGGAAAAGAAAATGGCGAAGGGTTTTGTTTTGCCAGAGGGTGATCTGGGGAAGGGGAAACAGGCATTTATTGAAATGAACTGTCATCAGTGTCATAGCGTCGCCGGTGAGACCCTGCCGGAATACGGCAGTCCGTCAGAGGTGCAACTCCACCTCGGGGGCGAAGTCTACAAGGTGAAAACCTATGGCCAGTTGGTAACATCGATCATTAACCCGCAGCATGTCATTTCCAAAGGCTATCTCGAAACCCTCGCAAAAGAAAAGCGTGAGGGTGCTGTCTCGCCGATGCCGGTTATGAATGACAGAATGACGGTGGCTCAGCTGATCGATATCGTGGCATTTTTGAATTCCTGTTATATCAAGTATGAGCCTGAATATGACGGCATGTACTACGGTCCCTGATTTTTAAACTTGCGGCTCCAGCGGGCGACCTAACATTTCCTCGTAAACGGCGACATATTGATCGGCCGTCTGTTCGTGCGTGAATCGGGCCGTTGACTCGGTCATGATGCGCCTGATCTCATCAGATTTCCTGCTCTGAGGGAGTCGGAAAAAGTGCATGGCTTGGCTGATTCCCCACATCAGGGCTTGCGGATCATAGTCGTCGAAAATAAAGCCGTTGCCCTGGTGCTGTTGGATATCGAGTTGGGATACGGTGTCCCTAAGTCCGCCTGTGTTGCGAGCAATGGGAAGACTGCCGTATTTCAAGGCGATCATTTGGGTGAGCCCGCAGGGTTCGAATTTTGAGGGCATCAGCATGAAGTCGGACGCGGCGTAGCCGAGACGTGATAGGTTCTCGTCGAATGAGTGGATGCTGACCGACCCTTGCAGGTTTTCCATGGCGATGATGTCTTGGAAATGCCGTTGGTATTCGCCATCGGCGACAAAGGCAATCTGGATGCCGTCGTCTCGATAAAGCCGGACCAATGGTGCCAGGATATGGGCAAGCAGTTCGGGCCCCTTTTGGATGGGGTCGAGCCGTGACGGCCAGAAGAAGAGGGGGGCGTCCGGGCGGATATCCAGGTGCATGCGTTTCTGGAAGGCTTTTTTGTTGTGGCGTTTATTTTTTTCGAATCGGTCGGAGTTATAATTGGATACCAAGGCGGTGTCTGATTCCGGGTGGTAGCTGGGGTCGGGGGCGTTGAGGATCCCGGAGGCATAGCCGGCATGGCGTTTGTTTTGCAGTTCGGTGCGGATGCTGGGAGGGATGGATGCATGGTCACCGCGGACGATTTCATCCAGAAAGCTGGTGCTCACGGTATTGATCCAGTGCGCGGCGAAAATACCGCTGGCGAGCATGTCGACCGGGTTGCTCGGGCGGCACTGTTCGTAGCTGTCCGGCGGGTAGTCGTAGTAGAGGTTTTGCCAGAACTCTGCGGTGTCGATGCCTGATTCCTCGATGTGTTCGAGCAGGAGCCTCACCGTGTGGATGTTATGGACGGTGAACAGCGTGGGGATGCCGAGCCGCCTGGCCTTGGCCGGGATGAGTCCGGTCATCCAGTCATTGCAGTGGATGATGTCAGGGCGCACACGGGGGATGATGTTGTTGATCACCTCGCGTTGGAAGATTAGCGACGAGCGTTGGTTGTCCAGACTGTAGGAACTGTAGACCTGGTCCCGATAGTAGAACACGCGGTCTTCGGCGAGGTGGATCCGGTCATCGGGCAGCTTGCTGTGGTAGAGGCGCAACTCGGATTCGATCAGTTGGCTGGCCTCGATATGGAACATGCGACGGTAGTTGGGGATGGCCACATGGACATCCGCTCCAATTTGGTAGAGGGCGTTGACCAGCGAGGCGGAGACGTCAGCCAAGCCACCCGCCTTGGCGCACATTTGATGTGCCATGTTTCCCAGATTCTCCGGCAGATAGCTGATTTCAGGTGTGACGATGAGTATGCGGGGAGCACTCATGAGGGTCGTCTAGTTGGGGATGTCGATCACGCTGTTGAGCGAGCCGTGTTTGTTGGGCTTCCAGTGTGGGCAGGCCGGATCTGCCATCCATGTATCATCCACGACAAATTTGTATTCATGATGCCCCTCTGGCAATTCGAGCCACTGCTTGAAGTGGCCATCCCCGGTGCCTTTCATTTCGATGGAGTCAGGCGACCAGTCATTGAATGTCCCGGTGAGGTAAACCCGGTTACCGCGCAGGGAGAAGAAGGAGAACTGGGTCCGTCGTGACGGGGGACGAAAGGGCTTTTTAATGGGGGCATTATTCATAGTTTCCAGACTAGGCGAAGAATTCCATTTCACTAGGATCATTTTGCCTAGTACGATGCAAATTTTGGTCAGGCTGGTTTCAGCGGTCGGTTCCCGGTCTGGGCCAGCATGCATGCAGCGTGCTTTCTCCCTGCCTGGCACGGTTCAGCGGAGTTGCTCACGCAGGCTTCGGAGCTCCCGCTCGCGGGCGTCGAGGCTGTCGAGCAGACCGGTGATGTAGCGGATGGTTCGCAAGCTGGCATGTTCGCGTTGCTGCAGTTGGGCGATTTTGCGCAGGCGGGAAACGGCGGTCTGGTCGAAATAGATATTCCCGTGGCTGTCTGTGAATCCGTGGATGAGAGATCCCCGGAGGAACTCCTCAATCATTTCGGGGTGCAGGCCGGAGAGGACGGCGGCTTCATCAAGGTCGATCATTAACTCCGGTAAGCTGGTGCTTCGGGAGATGCAGGTGAGTTGGTAGCGGTAGTTCATAACGGATGGGGGGTGGACTGATTACGGGTTGCGTGGGTTGAATGAGGCGGCGGCGGCGAGTTTTTTCCAAAGCTCGGTCTCCTTTTCTGAAACGGAAGTAGGACTGATGATTTGGACCACGGCGTAGAGGTCTCCCCGGGTTGCGTGGTCGCCTTGCACGAGCCCCTTGCCCTTGATCCGGAGTTCGGTGCCATTGCTGGTCATCGCAGGAACCTTGATGCGGACGTCGCCGTCCGGTGTCGGTACGATGGCCACGGTCCCCAGAACAGCCTCCCAAGGAGCCAGCGGCAAATCGGAATAGAGGTTGCTGTCGGCGACACGGAAGACCGGGTGTTTTTCCAAACGGACGCGGAGGAAGAGGTCACCGGGCGGGCCACCGTTGAAGCCGGGTTCGCCGAGGCCGGCGCAACGAATCATCTGCCCTTCGCTGACGCCCTTGGGGATACGGATCCGGGATTTTTTCAACTCGCTGGCACCGGTTTCCCGGTTGATCTGGCGCAGGCTGAGTGAGCGTTTGGTGCCATGGATGACCTCGTCGAGCGAGACCAGGATATCGGCATGTGTGTCCTGCCCTGCCATCGGAACCGGCGGCCCCTTGCCTTTGGGAGAGTATCTGAACCCCGGGAAATCCGCCGCCTGGGAATATCCACCCGAGCCGAACATTTGTTCGAAAAAATCGCTGAAGCCCGTGCCGTTGAAGTGGTGGTCGTAGCCCGATGCACCGGGGAAGCCAGAGGCTCCTTGTTCCACGCTTTCCCAGTCCTGGCCGAGGGCGTCGTATTTCTTCCGTTTCTCAGGATCTCCGAGGACCTCGTAGGCCTCGTTGATTTCTTTGAATTGTTCTTCGGCCGTTGATTTGTCCTTGGCAACGTCCGGATGATACTTGCGTGCGAGTCGACGAAAGGCCTTGCGGATTTCGGCCTGGCTGGCGTCGCGCGCGACGGCGAGAACTTGGTAATAGTCACGGAATTTCATGGTGATGAGGCGTTTGACAGACTGAAGCCATGCGGAGGGGAAAGCTACGCATGGCTTGGGGGC
>JARFRT010000270.1 GCA_029287105.1 Akkermansiaceae bacterium
GCCGACGTGCCGGGACTCGATGCCGCGATTGAGCGCACCGAAGCCTATGTGAAATACCACGCCAACGCCGGTGGCTTTGCCTATGGCTTCCATGGCCCGAGGGAGTGGGACTGGAACAACAATGGCACCAGCGCCATGGCCGCGCTGTGCACGGCGCTCAGCGGCGACAAGGAGGCTGCCAAATTCTTTGCCGCAACCTCTGCCGCCTCCTTTGGATCATTCGGCCAGGGCCATGCCAGTACGCTATTCAGCAGCTACTGGACACAGGCCGGCGCCCACCTGCTTGGCCCCGAGGTGACCCAGGGGTTCTTTGCGAAAACCATCCCCTATTACACCCTGCGCCGCAATTGGGACGGCACCATCCAAAAGTGCTACAACGAAGGTCACATGGCCGGCGTCGTGTTGCTGGTGCACTGCCTGCCCCGCAAGGCGCTGCTGATCACCGGCAGGGAGGCGGACGAGTCCATCTGGATGAGCGCGAAGCAGGCCCGCAGTACCGTCGGCATGGGAGATATCGACCTGCGGGGCAAGGCACCCGAAGAGGTTCTCGCCCACTTCGGCCACCCGTATCCACAGGTTCGCTCCAATGCCGTTGCCGCCATCCATGGCATGGTCTCAGGCAAGCATTACGAGAAAATGGTGCGCAAGAAGCCCGCGGCCGCGAAGGCATCCAAGCAGAAGGCGGCCACGCTCTTCCCGACATTCAAACAATTGGTCAGCACCGGCAACCACTTCGAGAAACACGGCGCGCTGCGCTGCTACCTGATCGAATGCCCGGAAGCGGAACTCGACGCCCGTCTGAAAGACCTCGCCACCATCCTCAAGGACCCGCAGCAACCGGCCGACCTGCGCGTCGCCGCCGCCACCCAACTGGCATCCAGCGGCAAGAAATGCCTGCCCTACTTCAATGACATGCTCGCATTCCTGATGGAGGACCGCCCGGACGACCGCTTCAAGGAAATCGACGTGCAGCTCTCCGAAGCCATCGACCAAGTCGGCCGCGAGATCGAGTGGGACTACTACAAGGCGGGATGGGTCACCGACAAGAAGCTCTTCCACGATGCCGCCAACCGCTTCATGGTGCACAAACGGCAGAATGCCCGGGGTGTCGGAGCCCGCATGGTGCGCTTTGTGCCGACCGAAATGTTCCACCTTGTGGCCCGTCCCCTCGAACACATCCTCAAAAACGACGATCCTGCCTACCACACCTACCACAATGCCCGAAAGGCCATGGAGCCGGCCGTGCAGATTTTCGGAGATCATAACATTCTCGAGGGTGTCAACTACCTGGTCGACTTCATCCTCAGTGGTGAGGGCAGATGGAGCTTCACCATGTCCATGCTCACCAAAAGCCTGCCAAAATACGGCATCCACGCCCAGCCTGCGCTACCCAAGATCAAGGAATACAAGTGGGTCAAGGTGATGTATGCACAAGCCGCAATCAACAATGGGAAGCATCGATTCCTTGAAAGCTTCGAAAACATGGTCAAACAAATCGAAAATGCCACCGATGGCCCACCACTCGTGCCTCTGGAAAAGGCCATTGAGCTCAGCAAGCAGGTTGATGAAAAATCAGCCAAATAACCACCAACACTCCGATCCTATGAAAAAAATCATCCCACTCACCATCCTCACCTCACTGCTCATTCCTTTTGCCGCCGTTCAGGCGGAGGAGAACGCGCAGGCCGTAGTCACCCAAAACGCTCATAACCCGCTGTCCAAGCCGGTGGCCCCCGACCAGATCAAGGCCTACTGCATCGACTTCAACTGGACCCGCACCGGCCGCGCCAGAAAACCCTTCGCCATCCCCGGACTCTGGGCGGAGTCCGATCCCGCCGCGCACGTCGCCTGGTACAAGGCCATGGGCGCCAACGTCATCCAAACCTTCGCCGTCTCCTGCAACGGCTATGCCTGGTACAAAAACGGCTTCGTGCCCGAACAACCCGGCCTCAAACACGACTTCCTGCGCGAGGTGGTGCGCCTCGGCCACAAGGAAGGCATGCTGGTCTTCGGCTACTTCTGCGCCGCCGCCAATGTGAAGTGGGTGATGGACAACCCGGAACTCAACTACCCGCAGAAGTTCAAAATGAAGGGCGACAAGCCCCAGAGCGTGGGTCCGAAAAAATGCGTCGTCTACACCGACGAGTATCTCGACTACCTCTCCAAGGCGATCAAGGACGCCGTTGGCACCACCGGCATCGACGGATTCATGATCGACTGGCTGTGGATGCCGGAACGCAAGCCACTCGAGCGCAAAGACGGCCCTATCGACTGGATCGATGCGGAGAAAAAGCTCTACGCCCAGCTCATGGGCAAGCCCTTTCCCGGCAAGGACAAGCTCACCAAGCAGCAGGAAACCGCCTACAGCCGCAAGGCGATCGAGCGCTGCTGGGACACCATCCACAAGTCGGCCAAGGAGGCCAATCCCGACTGCATCATCTGGCTGACCGTCAGCCACATGAAGCACGCCCACGTGGTCGGTTCCAAGATGTTCAAGGAAGCCGACTGGTTGATGAACGAAGGTGGCGCGATGGATGTTAGCCCCCAGCTCAAATCCATGATCCGCCCCGACACCGAGCTCATCTCCTGTCTGGCCGCCTGGAACGGCAAGGACCCTTCCCAAGTGATTCCCGAAGCCCACAAGAATGGCGTCGGCCTGTATGGATTCACCGCGCCCACCGGCCGGGACGGAATCGTGGACCTCAACAAGTTCATGCACAAGCCGATTGCGGAGCTCAAGGGCGACCAGCGCAACATCTCCGCACTGGCCCGCTCCTCCCACGGCGTGGGACCGGATGCCGTCTGGAACGGCAAGGACGGCTTCCTGCCAAAATCAGGCAAGTGAGTCAACCCGGCTTCAGTTCCCGTCGATCTGACGGTTCAAAGTTGGCACAACTCCTTCGCAATGGATGGCCCCTTGATCAGAATGTATACGAAGGTTGCTTCTGGAGTGCGGTGGCTCCACTCAGTGAGCGATCAGTCGCTTCGGGAGGCAGTCCTCAGGTATTTCCTGATTTTACTCGAGGATACTGGAAGGAGACGAAGCCTTTGGGAGTTGTTTCTTGATTGGTTTTGAAAGGCTTCCTATGATCAGCTAATTATAGATATGAACCTCCCTTAATCCCTCCAAAGGAGGGAAATAATTGCAGTGCAAGAATGGATAATTATAGATCGAGAAT